>JAFWDD010000073.1 GCA_017534115.1 Bacillota bacterium
AGTTAGTTGATAAAAACTAAAAAACTAATATTTCTTATCGATTTTCCGCATTGATGAGATAATAGATGGCCGGTCCGGAGAAATCCGGGCCGGCTTAGTTTTTGTTTTTGATATAGACTTATATAATAGGTAGAAAAAAAGACAGCAGACGAAAATATATCTGCTGTCATTTTTTATTAGATGAGATTTAACACGTTTTATGTTTGCTTTCTGAGCTTATCCAAAGCCGGCTTACAGCGGGAACGGTTTTCTTGGCGATATAAGCCGAAAGAAGGGCTGAAAGAGCATCTCCGGGTATGAAAGGTATAAAGAGGTATGCCCAGAGAATGTGAGAATTTACCGGGGTTCCAAGGTACAGTCCGTTTAAGAGCCAATAATAAACCATACCGCAGGCATAGGCCGCCGCAATGGTTATAAACCCTGCCAAAATATACTTTTTATATGAGTTTTTCGGGTTTTTGTCTACGATATATCCGCCGAGGTACGCGCCGAGAATAAATCCCGGGATATACCCGAAGGATGGCTGAAATATATACCAGAATCCGCCGCCTTTGGCGAATATGGGAAGGCCGATCAGCCCCAAAACCATATATATGAATGCCGGCCAGGCCGCTTTTTTACCCATGAGCATTGCCGCAAGACACACGAACAATATTTGCATGGTAAATGGTATTGCGGGCAGAGGTATTCGGATGAATGCGCCTACGGCTATGAGAGCCGTGAACAGTCCCGCGAAAACAGTGTCTCTTGCCGAGATTTTTTTATTCCGCATAATTTTCACTTCCTATTGATATTTCTCCGGAAATAAGGGTTTCCGTGCCTTTTGAGGTTTTTACTATGAGATTTCCGCTGTCGTTTATGTCACAGGCAACGCCGGAGTATGTTTTTCCGTTTTTTGTAAATTTTACTTCCTTTCCCAGAACAAGTGAACGCTTTTTATATTCGTCGATGAGGGCTTTTTTATCTTCTAAAGAATAAAGTTCAAGAAGTTCATTAAGTATTTCCGCGCAAAGCCTGCTGCGGGAGATTTTTTCGTCTCCGAGGGAGCCGGCTATGTTTTTCAGGTCATTGGGAAAGTCAGCGCTTTTCACATTTACTCCAATTCCCAAAACAGCGTACTCTATCATCTGGTTTTCCATGGAGGCTGAAGCTTCTGTCAGAATCCCGCATACCTTTTTGCCATTCACAAATACGTCATTTACCCATTTTATCTGTGGAAATAGTTCGGATACGGTTTCTATCGCCCTGCATACAGCCACAGCTGCCGCAATAGTTATAAAAAGGGTCTCTCCCGCGCTTTTTTCGGGTCTGAACAAAACACTCATATAAAGGCCTGTTTTATCCGGAGAAAAGAAATTCCTGCCTAAACGGCCTTTTCCCGCTGTCTGGGTCTCAGACACCACAACGGTTTTATCCGGAGCGTTTTCCATGGCCAGCTTTTTGGCGTAATTGTTTGTGGAATCCACTGTTTTCAGCACAATAAGGTTTACATCCTCATGGAGGAAGCTTTTTATTGCAGGGACTGAAAGTACGTCCGAATCTTCCCCAAGGCAGTAGCCCTGATTATTGACGGCTGAAATGCTGTATCCTTCATCCCGCAGGCTTTTTACGGCTTTCCATACCGCCGCCCGGGAAACGCCTAAATTTTCGGCGATAAACTGGCCTGAAACGGAAGAGTTCTTATTTTTTTCCAAAATCTCAAGAATATTTTCCTTTACAGACATTTTCTTAAGTCCTTTCTCAAATTTTATGAATTATACCACAATATTTCAGAAATGTAAACCATAAATACAAAAGAAGGTTTACATTTATGGCGAAAAAATAACTCCCGCAAATTTACGGGAGTTTTATGCTTGTTTAATCTTATTTGAAAAGACCTTTTTTCTGGGGTTCCTCTTCTTCGGGTTCCTGAACGATTCTGTTTGAAAGGTTAGGCTCCATAGCCTTGATTACCTGGCTCTTGAGAACTGGAATTCTTACAGCTCTGTTTGTTCCGAATTCGCATACGAATACGTTCGCGCAGATTTCTACGATAATGCCGTACATTCCGTTATTGAGAACGATCCAGTCGCCGACTTTCAAAGTATTTCTTTCGGCTTCCATTTTCTCTTCTTCTTTTTTTCTGGGACGCACGGTAATAAAGTACATTACCGCGAAAATAAGTATACAGTAAATAACGATGGCGATGGGCGAACTCCCGCCGAAAAGGCCGGCGTTCTGGGCTTTCTGTGTGTTTTCCACGACTTTAACTGCCGTTTCGCTGCCTGAGGTTCCGCCTAAATTAACTTTTGTGCTTACATCGGAAAGTAAATAGAAAATATTTGAATACATTTATTTTTCGCTCCTCTTATTTTTTGGATTTTTTATCTATCATATCTTTTTAATTATATTTGCTTGAGGAAAAAAGGTCAAGTAAAATGCTGTTTTTTATTCAAATAAATGGAATTTTTTCGCATTTTTTTAATCTATGGGCGTTGCCATGGACTGAAGCTTTTCCTTTTTATATTCCTCATAACGTCCTTCATCAAGAGCATTCCGGATTTCTTCCATCATTGTGTTGTAGAAATAAAGGTTGTGGAGCACGCAAAGGCGCATTGCCAGCATTTCTCCGGCCTTGAAAAGGTGGCGCAGGTATGCTCTGGAATATCTCTGGCAAGTGGGACAGCCGCAGCCTTCCTCAATGGGACGCTCGTCCAGCTCAAATTTCTTGTTCCTGAGATTCAGTTTGCCGTGATTTGTATATACGTGGCCGTGTCTTCCGTTTCTTGCGGGAAATACGCAGTCGAAGAAATCCACTCCTCTGGAAACGCCTTCCAGTATATTCTGGGGAGTTCCGACGCCCATGAGGTATACAGGCTTGTCCTGAGGAAGATAAGGCACAACAACGTCCAGAATATGGTACATTTCCTCAGTTGTCTCGCCTACGGAAAGACCGCCGATGGCGTATCCGTCGCAGTCGACCTTTGTGATTTCCTTCGCGTGGGCGATTCTGATGTCCTCATAGCATTCGCCCTGATTTATGCCGAAAAGAAGCTGGTCCGGATTTACGGGATTTTCCTTTTTCAGCTCTTCAAGCTTTGCTTTGCACCTTATGAGCCAGCGGGTAGTCCTGTCCGCGGAAGCCTGAACATATTCCTTTGGCGAAGGATAGGCGACGCACTCATCGAATGCCATGGCGATGGTGGAGCCGATATTGGACTGGATCTGAATGCTTTCCTCCGGTCCCATGAATATTTTTCTTCCGTCTATGTGGGAATTGAAATAAACTCCTTCTTCTTTGATATTTCTTAAAGAGGCGAGAGAAAAAATCTGAAATCCGCCGGAATCGGTAAGAATTGGCTTATCCCAGTTCATGAATTTCCTCAAACCGCCCATTTTTTTGATAATTTCGTCTCCGGGACGAAGATGCAGGTGGTATGTGTTGGAAAGCTCTATCTGGCACTTGATCTCTTCCAGATCCTTGCTGGAAACAGCGCCTTTTATGGCTCCCAAGGTTCCTACATTCATGAAAACGGGAGTCTCGATAGTGCCATGGACTGTCTCAAGACGGCCTCTTTTTGCTCTGCCTTCTGTTTTTAACAATGTATACATATGATTCTCCTTAAATGTTTCTGTCTTTTAATAATACTTCTTTCAGGGGATTTTTTCAATTGTTTTTTAGATAGCCATGGGATATAATAAAAACACGAATTCTTATATAGCGGAAAAGGTGAATTATGAATAGATTTAATTTTGTGGCAAGCGCGCCCTTCGGGCTGGAGGCTTGCGTTAAACGTGAAGCAATCAAATTAGGTTTTGAAAATATAAAGGTTTCCAACGGAAAGGTTGAATTTACAGGGGATTTTGCAGATATGGCAAAGGCTAACCTGAATTTTTCCACAGCGGGAAGAATCTGGCTTAAACTGGAAGAGTTTCCCGCAAAAACATTTGAGGAGCTCTTTCAGGGCGCGAAGGCTCTTCCATGGGGCGACTGGATTCCTGTTGACGGAAAGTTTACCGTTACGGGAAAGTCTGTAAATTCAACACTTTACAGCGTTTCCGACTGTCAGGCTATTGTGAAGAAGGCGATCGTTGAAAAGCTGAAGGAAAAATATCACGTGGACTGGTTTGACGAAACAGGTCCCGTATATATGATCGAGATCTCTCTTCTGAAGGATACGGCGACAATACAGCTGGATACCACAGGCTCCGGCCTCCACAAAAGAGGTTACAGGGAAAACGCGCTGGACGCGCCCATAAGGGAGACTATGGCGGCGGCAATGATAGATTTAAGCTTCTGGAACAGGGACAGAATACTTTTTGACCCTATGTGCGGTTCGGGAACCATTCCTATCGAGGCGGCAATGAAGGCAAGGCATATAGCTCCCGGGCTGGGACGAAAATTCATTTCCGAAGGCTGGCCGCAGGTGGATCCTCAGATATGGAAAAACGCCAGAACGGAGGCATATAAGGCGATAGACTATGATTTCATGCCTAAAATTTACGCAAGCGATATTGATCCTGCCGCCATTGAGCTGGCAAAGGAAAACGCCGCTCTCGCGGGAGTGGACGACTGTATCGAATTTAAGGTAATGGGGATTGAAGACGCTGAGCTTCCCGGTGAATACGGCGTTATGATCGTAAATCCGCCTTACGCGGAAAGACTTGGAGAGGTCTCATATGTTGAGGAGCTTTACAGAACGCTGGGCAAAAAGGTAAACTCCGACCCTACATGGTCCGCTTATGTTCTTACGTCCATGGAGTATTTCGAGAAGCTTTTCGGCAGGAAGGCAGACGCCAAGCGGAAGCTTTTCAACGGCAGAATAAAGACGGACTATTATCAGTTTTTTGGTGAACGGCCGCCGAAAGGGTATAAGGCATGATACATTTTATTAAGATTGGATTAAAATATTCGGGCATTAGTGCGGACATGGAGATTTTTAATCAAATCATAAGGTTTCAGGCATTGACCCCTTAGTATAATTGATATAGAATTAAAGTTGAAAATTTGTATGCTTTACCAATATGAAGGATGATATTGCCGAACCGTTTTGAAATGTGAATATTTTGGTGCAAAAATTGCCTTATTTTGAGGTTTGGCGTTATCGCAGACAGATATAACAGATGCTTTGGAATATTTGATAGAGCTTATTATATATGCGGGAGGTTTTTATGAGAAAAGCAATTGGAATACTGGGGCTTTCGGTTCTTATATTCGCTGCTTCCGGATGCTCTTTAGGTAAAAAAGATGCGGCGCCGGCGGCGGAAATTGACAACCGGACAGCCGTTTATGTTGAGAAAATTGAAAAAACGGCTATACATAACGAAATGGTTTATTCGGGAACAGTAAATCCCAGCGAAAGCGTCAATGTTATGGCGGGAGTGACCGCTAAGGTGCGTTCCATAAACTATGACGTAGGCGATGAGGTCGGCGCGGGAGCAGTGCTCTGCAAGCTGGACACATCGGACATCGAAAATAATTACAACGCTCTGAAAGCCTCTTATAACGCGGCATTAGCCAATGCCGAGGCGGCAAGAGTTACATATGAGACTGTAAACGGAGCCGCAATGCAGATGCAGATAGCAAACGCGGAGCTGAACCTTACAAATGCTGAGATTCAGTATAATACTGCGAAGGAGACCTATGATAAAAATCAGATTCTCTTCAATGCGGGAGCGGTTTCCGAATTCGCTCTGGAGCAGTCAGCGGACGCTGTAACAATGGCGGAGAGCGCGTATAACGCGGCTAAAGAGGCTTATGAAATGACTGCCAATGTAATGCCGACCGAAAACGAGGAGAAGGCCAAGGCGGCTTATGAAGCGGCTCTTTCAAACGCAAATTCCGTAAAGGCGCAGCTTGCCAGCGTGGAAAAAACTCTCAGCGATACAAACGTAAAATCTCCCATTGCCGGAACAGTTGCGGCAAATAATCTTACTGTCGGAGAATACGCTCCTTCCACAATGCCCGCATTCGTTATAATCCAGACGGGAACGATGAAAATGAACGTAAATGTTTCCGAGCAGATTATAAACAAGGTTCACGAAGGCGATGAAGTTAATATTAAGATAAGCGCCATTTCTGACGAATTCATAAAAGGTACGATTACCACAGTAGCTCCTGCGGCCGGACAAAGCGGTACATATCCCATTGAGATTTCAGTTGAAAATCCCGGAAATGTTCTGAAAGCCGGAATGTTCGGAGAGGTATATTTCACAACGGAAAAAGTAGAAGCTACAATTTCCGTTCCCAGAAACGCGGTTATTGATAAAAACGGAGAGTTATACGTATTTGTAGAGAAAAACGGAATCGTTTCAAAACGTATCGTTACCACAGGCATAGATACGGGAGATTACATTGAGATAACTTCAGGACTCAGTGAAAATGAGCACGTTGTTACAAAAGGCCAGACCTATTTGTCCGATGGGGATGAAGTTCTCGTTTCCAATTCGGAGGAGGTAAAGTAGTATGTTTAGAATGGCCATAAGAAAGCCCGTTACCACCCTGATGGTGTTGATAATGGTTTTGATTATCGGTATTGTAGGCTTAAGCGGACTGAAAATGGACCTTATGCCCAATGTTGATATACCTATCGCCATTGTTAATACTACTTATGTAGGCGCGGCTCCTTCCGAAATCGAAACTCTCGTAACGAAACCTCTGGAGGAAACCCTTTCCACCATAAGTAATGTGGATACGATTACATCTACATCCATGGAAAACGCGTCCATAGTAGTTGTGCAGTTTGTGGATGGCGTTAATCTGGATATGGCGACGCTGGATATGAGGGAAAAAATCGACCTTGTAAAGCCGACCCTTCCTGATGACGCTTCGGACCCCATGGTTCTTAAAATCGATATGTCGATGCTTTCCACAATCATGGTAGGTATCTCATCCAATACTTTAAATCTCGATGAGCTGACAACTCTTATGGATGATGAGCTTACGGGAAAATTTGAGAAAATAGAAGGTATTGCTTCCGCTACAATGATGGGCGGACTTAAAGACGAAATTCAGATTATTGTAAATCAGGAAAAAGCTGCCGGATACGGAATCAGCGTGAGCCAGATATCCCAGATACTTGCGGCGGAAAATATAAATTATCCCGCAGGTACTATTTCACAGGGCGATACAAAGCTGCAGATACGTTCCGAAGGCGAATTCAAAAGCGTAGACGAAATCAGAAATGTGCTTCTTACATCGCCTATGGGCGCGGCAGTTAAGGTTGGCGATATTGCCGATGTAAGCCTTGTGCGTGCGGAAGCCACATCTTTCAGTACAATCAACGGAAAAGACGGTATTATCCTTGCTCTTTCAAAAGAGTCCGATGCCAATATCGTAAATGTTTCCGACAGAATAAACAGTCTTATTGAAGACCTTAAAGTTACAAATCCCGATATTAACGCAGTAATCCTTATGGATACGTCATCCTACATAAAGAATTCCGTAACGAACGTTGTTACCACCGCGTTCAGCGCGGCGATTCTGGCAATCATAGTCCTTTTCATATTCCTTAAGGATTACAAAACTTCGCTGATTATCGGCGTTTCCATTCCCACATCCGTTATCGCCACATTCGCCATGATGTATGTAATGGGAATGACAATGAACATACTGTCCCTGAGCGGTATCGCCATAGGTATAGGTATGTTCGTAGATAACTCCATAGTTGTTCTGGAAAATATTCACAGGTTCTTTGAAATGGGCCATTCGCCGCAGGAATCGGCCGAAAAAGGCACCAAGGAAGTGGCGGCATCCATTACGGCGTCCACATTGACCACCGTTGCCGTATTCATTCCCATGATGTTCCTGAAAGGCACCGCGGGACAAATGTTCAAGGACCTTTCCATAACCGTTACATTCTCGCTTATGGCGTCCCTTATAGTGTCCATGACGTTTGTGCCTATGGCCTGCGCGAAGATCCTTAAAAACGGCGGTAAAAAGGAAAGCGGAAAGTCTGTTGGATTCCTTGATAAATGGACAGCCGGAATAGACAATCTGGAGAAGAATTACAGAAAGCTTCTGAAAAGAGCTCTTACCCACAGAAGAAAGACAGGAATCATCATTCTGGTTATTTTCATTGCCACATTGTCGCTTCTGACAACTATGGATATGGAATTCGTTCCCAGCATGGACCAGGGTCAGGTTACAATAAACGTTACAATGCCCAACGGAACATTCCTTGAGGAAACCGAGGCCATGACGGATGAAATCGTATCCAGAACAGTGGATATTCCTGAAATTAAAAGCTATTATGTTATGAGCGGCGGCGGAACGATGTCTCTTCTTACAGGCGGCTCTACGGGAGAAGCATCGGTCAATATCGAGCTTGTGCCCGTCAGGGAAAGATCCAGATCCTGTGAGGAAATTGCCGATGAAATAAAGGGAAAAGTCAAAGACATTCCCGGCGCGGAAATCAAGGTTGAGGCCATAACATCAGCTATGGGTTCATTCGGTTCTACAGGAATCGAGCTTGAGCTGAGAGGCGACAGCGACCAGAAACTGAGAGAGATTTCCAATGACCTTATTATGCAGATCAGCAAGCTGGAAGGAGTTACTTCTGTGGACAGTTCCGCGGAGGATGTTGTTCCTCAGGCTACAATCAAGGTCGACAGAAATAAAGCCGGAATGTACGGACTTACGGCTACAAGTGTGGCGGCGGCAATCAGGACTGCCGTAACAGGTTCCACCGTAACACAGTATAAACTGAACGGTTCCGAAATCGACGTTGTCATCAAATACGATGAAGACAGCGTTAAATATATAAATCAGCTGGGCAAGATTACGGTCACCACTCTTACGGGAGCGCAGATTCCCGTAACCGAGCTTGCGGAGGTAACAATCGAAGACAGCAGTACGACGATTGCGAGAACCAACATGAAAAACAGCATAACCATTACCACCGAATTTAAGGATAAGGGTAATAACGAAATGACCACTGCCATAACAGAAATTGTGGAAAACTATGGTCTGCCCGACGGATATTCTTACAAATTCACTGGCATGATCGAGAGTATGACCGATTCATTCTCAAGTATGATCATTGTTCTGGGCATTTCAATAGTGCTGGTATACGTAATTATCGCGTCACAGTTTGAATCCTTTGTGGATCCTTTTGTAGTGCTTTTCTCAGTGCCTCTTGCTCTTACAGGCGGTATTCTGGGACTGGTAATCTGCAGACAGAACATGAGCGTTCCTGCCATGATGGGATTTATCATGCTGGTAGGTATGGTTGTTAATAACGCTATCGTGCTGATCGACTACACCAAGCAGATAAAGAACGAGGAGCATCTTACGGCGAAGGAAGCCCTTATGAAATCGGCGCCTACAAGGTTAAGACCTATCCTCATGACTACACTCACCACTGTTCTCGGACTTATCCCTATGGCTCTTGCGATAGGTGAAGGTACGGAAATGCAGAAGCCCATGGCTATCGCGGTTATTTTCGGTATGATGATCTCCACAATGGTAACTCTTATATTCGTACCTATTCTTTATTCCAAGATTGATGAGTCAATGGAAAAAAGAAGACAGCGCCGCGCGAGAAAACAGCGTCTTTTAGAAGAAAAATTATAAAAATATAAGACCCTTGGGGTATTGATAAAATGCCCTGAGGGGTTTTTTATTAAGCAGGATTTGATTTTAACAAATTTTTAGTATACAATATACAAAAAGAAAAGAGGGGAGATAAAATTATGAAGATGTGCATTTTGATGGGGAGTCCCCGTGAAAACGGAAATACTGAATCATTGCTGGTGCCTTTCAGGGATGAGCTGGACAAACTGGGAGTAACCTATGATATGATCTGGCTTAAGGGTAAGAACCTGAATCCCTGCGTTGCCTGCCGTACCTGCCAGAAAAACTGGTCCAGCTTCGGATGTGTCTGGAAGGATGATGTGTACGATATTTACGAGAGGATCATGGACGCGCGGATGATAGTTCTGGCATCGCCCATTTATTCATGGTACTGCACAGGACCTATGAAAATCGTTCTGGACAGACTTGTTTACGGAATGAATAAGATTTACGGCGAGAAAATGGGTCCTCAGCTCTGGAAAGGAAAGAAAATGGCTCTTATTACGACCTGCGGATATCCGCCCGAAAAAGGAGCGGACCTTTGGGAAGCCGGAATGAAGAGATATTGCAAGCATTCCGGACTTGAGTACACAAAAATGCTGGTGGAAAGACACGCAGGATACCATATCGAGTTTATGGACGCGGAGAAAGAGGCTCACGCAAGGCAGTTTGCCCGTGAGCTCAGTAAAATATTATAAAAAAAGTGGAATTAAGGCAGAAGAAAACAACTTCTGCTTTTTATTTTGCAATTACTTCGAATTTATGGCAGAAATCGACCTGAACATCAGCTTTTTCAAAGGAAGCGTCCAGCAGATGTCCGCCTTTTTTTCTGTCCTCGGAAATGAAGTGGAAGTGCCATCCGGAATGGTTGAGCGTTCCTATGGATTCCGGACAATATAAGCCTATTATGGTTCCGGAGAGGTTTTCATAGTCGAATTGCACCTCATCCGTTTCCAGAAGAATTTCCAGAGGCTTGAAGGGTTTTGTCTGCGGGTATGCGCTGCGGACCTGAATTGCGCTGAAAAATCCGCTTATTTTAGCAACATAGAAAAGGTCTGTCCCATGAGAATCCGCGATTTCCATTAATTTTTCCGTAAGATGGTCCAGATGGGGAACATTGGAAAACTCTGTTTTTATCTCCGGATTGAAAAATTTGACGTTTGCGAGAGGTGTGGTCATATCATCGGCAATATTTACTGTTCCGTTCCATGCCGCCTGATAAACCACGCCTTCAAGGACAATCATTTCTCCGTTGGCGCAGTGGAATGTGCCGATGCCTGTGTCTCCGAATTTTTTCAGATGGGAGGAAGGGATAAGGCCTTCGTAATTCCCCTGGGCGAAATATTCAAGATCGCCTGCCTGATATAATGTGTTTTTTGCGCCTTTGTTTTCCATTTTTTCAGCTCCTGCCTGATTTTCAACAGTTTCAGCTACTTTTATATATTAAGGATACCAATAAAGGTACCATAGCAGGAAGCAAAGAAATCTTGAAATAAAAATCCCCTGAAAAATTGGGTTTCAGGGGTTTGAACGATAAAAATAAACGGAGAAGGAGGGATTTGAACCCTCGCGCCGCGCAAACGACCTACACCCTTAGCAGGGGCGCCTCTTCAGCCACTTGAGTACTTCTCCAAATGCTTACTGCAAGAAAAATTATAACATTCAAAAAACGTGTTGTCAATACAAAAATGCTGAAGCTTAAAGAGATTTCAGTCATAGCACTGGGGAAGCACATTATATATGGTAAGTTTTTTTCTCTGAGCGTAACTCTTTGTGAAGAAGCTGCCGCCTTCCTGCTTTGTGCAGTAGCAGACCATGTACGAAGACCTGTCCGCCATCAGCATATTCCGCAGGAAAATGCTTTTTTGGTATATGAGTTTGAAATATAAATAATATTATCCGCTTTCCGGAAAACTTTGCCGTAAAGCCTTTTGGTTTTTTCAGAAAAGAATTTGCCGTAATCCGGACTGGGCAGGATGATTTCAAGCCTGATGCCGGGATATTTTTCTTTCATAGAGAGCACAATGAGGGCGCACATGAGGTCGTAGCCCACGGCGCCGCCCGCAATAAAGGTATCAACTCCTTTTTTTATGAGAAATTCTACATACAATTCGGTGAGAGTATGTATCTTTCCGCGATCATTAAAAGGAATTGCCCTGTGCCCTGTGAAACAGCAGGTATTTTTCATATGGCGTTTCTTCCTTATTTATACTGATGTCTGCGGTGCTTTGAATGACGTTTCAAAACACAGACCAGCTGGAATAAAGCCGCGTAACCGCCGAAAAGCGCGGAAAAAAGAATAACTTCATTATTAACAGGTAACATTATAATTCCTCCTTAAAAAATATATGTGAACTACTCTTGAGGCTATTCTACCAAAAGTAAACGGAGTTGTCAATACTAAAAGTAGAAATATTTAAAAAGTTGTTGACAAATATCTACTAAAGGTATAGAATAACATAAAACGGTCAAAGGAGTGTTTTTCATGTTAGATGATAAAGAAAGAAAAATTTTTGCGGAAAATTTAAATTTTTATATGAATAAATTCGGGAAAACCCAGGCGGACATAGTTTCGGATCTGGGTGTAAACAAATCGACAATTTCTACCTGGTGTAAAGGCGTGAAAATGCCGAGAATGGGAACCATACAGGTTCTGGCAAATTATTTCGGGGTTAAGAAGTCCGATTTGGTGGAGCAGAAGGAAGAATATGAAAAGGAGCTTTCTCTTGCCGATATACCCGGAATAAAGGCCATACAGCACAGAAAATATAAGGTTCTGGGATCCATTGCCTGCGGCGAGCCGTCCTACGCTACGGAAGATTTTGCAGAATATGTGGATATATGCTCCGATGTGGAGGCGGATTTTGTCCTTATCGCAAAGGGAGACAGCATGATAAACGCGAGAATAGAGGATGGGGATTATGTATTTATAAAAGCTCAGCCGGATGTGCGAAACGGCCAGATTGCGGCTGTTCTGATAAATGACCAGGCTACCCTGAAGCGTATCTACAAAAAGAACGACTATGTAATGCTTCAGGCTGAAAATCCCCGGTATGAGCCTATAATAATAACAAAAAGAGACGCGGATAACGTTAGAATAATCGGCAGAGCAATAGCTTTTCAGAGCAACATTTCCTGAAAATCTCTCGTCTTAATGATTTTTTAAGAATAAAAGTACCTTTATAATGTTGTTTTAACGTGATTATTGTGATATTATATTTTCATGCGTAAATATTTTATTAAGAAAAGGAGAGATTTTATTATGGCAAAGATTAATGACATTAAAAACATTATTGCATCGGCGGCGGCAAAGAA
>JAFWDD010000074.1 GCA_017534115.1 Bacillota bacterium
ACAGAAAAATGGGATAAGGTATTTCCCAAAAGCGGAAAGGTTGACCACAAAAAAATAACATTCCACAACCGTTACGGAATCACTTTAGCAGCTGATATGTATGTTCCCAAAAACGCGGAAGGAAAGCTTCCCGCCATAGCTGTCTGCGGACCTTTCGGGGCGGTAAAGGAGCAGTCTTCGGGACTTTACGCCCAAATAATGGCGGAAAGAGGCTTTATAACCATTGCGTTTGACCCTTCGTTCACAGGAGAAAGCGGCGGATATCCCAGATATGTGGCTTCACCCGATATAAATACGGAGGATTTTTCCGCGGCTGTGGATTTTCTTTCCGTACAGGACAATATAGACCCTGAACGTATCGGAATAATCGGAATCTGCGGCTGGGGAGGCATGGCGCTCAACGCGGCTGCAATGGATACCAGGATCAAAGGTACAGTTGCTTCCACAATGTACGATATGACAAGAGTTTCCGCAAAAGGATATTTTGACGAATCCGACAGTCCCGAAGCAAGATTTGAAATGAAGAAAGCTCTCAATGCCCAGAGGACAGAGGATTACAGAAACGGGACCTATGCCCTTGCGGGCGGAGTTGTGGATCCTCTTCCTGAGGATGTGCCGTTCTTCGTAAAGGATTACTATGATTATTACAAAACGGACAGGGGATATCATGAAAGGTCTCTGAATTCCAATAACGGCTGGAATATGACATCTTCTCTTTCGTTTATAAATATGCCTATACTTGCTTATTCTGATGAAATACAGTCTGCGGTTCTGGTTATTCACGGAGAAAAGGCTCATTCCCGTTATTTCGGCGAGGATGCATTTAAAAAGCTGAAAGGCGACAATAAAGAGCTTATGATAATTCCCGGAGCTGTCCATACGGATCTTTATGACAGGACGGATATTATTCCTTTTGATAAAATAGAGGAGTTCTTCAGAAAATATCTTGTATAACAGACTATTGATGATATAGAACGAATAAAAGGATACGTTTTTTTACGTATCCTTTTTAGTGTGGTTGGAGATGGATTCGAACCATCGAAGCGTGTCGCAACAGATTTACAGTCTGCCCCCTTTGGCCACTCGGGAACCCAACCATGATATTAATTTATGAAAGATAAAAAAATTGCGGAGGGAGGATTTGAACCTCCGACCTCCGGGTTATGAGCCCGACGAGCTACCAGACTGCTCTACTCCGCGTCGACTTAAACAGTATATAATGAAAATTGCTTTTTGTCAAGCTATTTAAGGGATTTTTCCCAATTTAGATTTATGATGAGGGAAATAAATTGAACAAAAACGGGATAAATGTTAAAATTGGTTATAAAAGGAGGACATATGAAATGCGTACCCTGTTCAAAATAATAATAACCTGCGCCGTCATATTTTTTGTTATATTTTTCCTTGTAACCTGTTCGGCGTTTCTGAAAAAAATGGATATACACGAAATTGAAAGCTATTCATATAAAGAGATAATGACCGAAGGCGGAAAGCATGCGCGGATAACCGTAGCTGATAAGGGAGATAAAGGGGAAAATGACGTGATTCTTTTGAGCCTTCTTCGTGAAAACGGTTATGATGAGGATACATATTTCATAGCTGAAAGACAGAAGAAATTCTTAAGGGAGGAATACATAAACGAAAGACCTCTTTTCCAGGATGGAAACGATCTGGAATATTTCCTCTGGCAGGGTAAACACATATTTGCCGTAAACGATAAAAACTGCGAAAACATCCGCATAATCGTTGATGGGGAAGAGAATGTTGTAAAATGCGGAAGGCTGCCTTTTATCTATGTCTCCACAGAGGAGCCGGAGGCTTATGAATTCCTGGACTCAGGCGGAGAAGCCATAAAATAATTTAACTATTTATCACGCTAATACATATACTGTTTGGTATAATAAAAATTTAAGAGAATTTTGTCGAAAAATAAAGACTTATGTTATTGTCTAATGATGTAACGGGTGATATAATAGAAATATAAGCGGAAGAACGTAATTTGCGGGCTGATTTTGGCTCGTTTTGAATAGATTTTGTTTCCAAAAAAGGAGTAGAATAGATATGAAAAAATTTGTGAAAGGGTTACTGGCCGCTGTCCTCGCGGCAGGAATGCTGTCCCAGAACGTGTTTGCGTTTACCAACGATGAGTGGCTCAGCATCAGCACATTTGAAGATAGAAAAACATATAATGTAGACAGAGGAGAGGTGTCCAAATATCTGGTTGGACTTTATGAAAATTTCGGAGGTCTGCAGGTTGAAATAACACAAAACGATTTCCATGATATAACGAACGAGACTCATCCCTATGCCATGCAGGCATATTATCTCGGAATCGTAAAGGCTTACGGATTAGGGGAGTTTGCTCCTCAGGCCGCTATGACTTACGATGAGTTTTCCTGTGATATATACAGGATCGTAACTAAATTCTATCCGGAGATAGCCGCGGAGTATGCCGAGAAAGAGGAAAAGCAGGCGGCTAAGGAATTTGTTGTATCCAGAGGACTTATTCCCGCGGGAAAAGCCGCAGGCAAGGGCAAGGTCACACTGGGCGACGCGGCCGAGATTCTGGACAGGACCAGAAGCGCAGCTCCCGCTTTTGAGGTGAAATACAATACCTCCGGACTGGACATCAACATACCGGAAGGACCCAAGGCGTATCTCACATTTGACGACAACTGCTCAAATCTTACTCCTCTGATCCTTGATACATTGAGGGATTATGACGTTAAAGCTACATTCTTTGTAGCAGGATTTGGAGATGAGAATGTAATCAGAAGAATGGCGGACGAAGGACACACAGTCGCTGTTCACACATATACCCATGATTACAGCCAGATTTACAGAAGCTCGGAAGCTTTCTGGGCAGATATAAAGATAGAGAGCGATTATCTTACAGGCATACTGGGCTATACGCCTACGCTTCTCAGGTTCCCCGGAGGCTCCAATAATACTGTCAGCCGCAGATACGGCGGCGCCGGACTTATGTCGAGACTGAGATCGGAATGCGCCGATCATGGATATATTTATTTTGACTGGAACAATGATTCAGGCGACGCCAACGGAAAGAAATACAGTCCTTCGGAGATTGCCGGAAATGTTCTGTATTCCACCAAAGGCAAGGAAACTGTTGTGATCCTCATGCACCAGACAGCGCCCAAGGTTTCCACATATAATGCGCTTCCTCAGATAATTAAGGGACTGAGGGATCAGGGATACACACTTCTTCCCCTTACGGAAGCAACACCGCCTGTGCAGTTCAATTAACTGAATAATAAATAGAATAATAATGCGCCGGAAGGTATAACTCCAACCGGCGCTTTTTATGTGCCATTTTTCAATTTTTTATAGATTCATAAATCTTTTCGATTACCATAAAATCCTCTTTTGTATCACAGTCCTTCAATTCCGCAGGGTTTTCCGATTCGTACAGGAACACATCCTCTGGATGGTCCTTGGAAATGCTTTTCGCGCCCTTATCTCCTGTGAGTTTCAATATTTCATCCTTATATTTTTTGGAAAATACAGCCGGTATTCCAAAGGTTTCGCCATATTTGAAAAATCCCATGCCTTTTTTGGATTCAATGAATCTTCCGTAAAAATCCAGAATGGTTTTCTTCCTCAGAAGAGGCTGGTCGCAGGCGAAAAACATTATATGATCCGCATTTGAGCTTTCTGCGCCCAGTTTTACCGAAGCGGAAATGCCTTCATGGCTTTTTGTATTTTTCAGAGGTACACATCCGCAGGTGTTTTTAAGAATTTCATCATACTGTGAAACAACAAACACATTTTCGAATATTCCGCAGTCCTTCACAGTTTCCAGAATATGCCTGAACAGAGGTTCTCCGTCTAAATTCAGCAGAAGTTTGTTTTCTCCGAACCGCATGGAAAATCCGGAAGCGAGGATAACAGCGTCAGCTTTCATGAGAAGATACCTCGATTCCCTTTTCCTTCGCCCAAAGAGCCTTCAGCACCTTTTCCGGAGTTATGGGCAGATCGCGGATCCTCACGCCGATGGCGTTTTCAACAGCGTTGGCGATTGCGGGAGAAGGCGTATTTATTACGATTTCGCCGATGGATTTTGCTCCGAAAGGTCCGCTGGGCTCATAGCTTGAGTCAAACTCCACGTGAATGTTTCCAACATCGGTCCTTGCGGGGATCTTATACTGCATGAAGGATTTCGAATAATACTGGCCGTCGGGACCGTAATGGACGTTTTCGTAAAGAGCCATGCCCATTCCCTGGGCAATGCCGCCTTCCGTCTGTACCTTTGCTAAGTTGGTGTTTATAACCGTTCCGCAGTCCACAACGGCGGCGTAGTTCACAGGAGTGATTTTGCCTGTATTTGTGTCGATTTCGATTTCCGCCATTCCTGCCATAAAGGGAGGCGGAGAAACCGGCGACATAAATGATTCCGTTGCTTCGATGGCGAATCCGCTTGCCATGTTGGAATTGGCCAGATCCTTCAGAGAAACTGATTTTCCCGTGTTTTTATCCGTAACGGATTTCCCGTCGAAAACACAGTCTTCCTTATGGCATTCAAGAGTTTTTGCTCCTGCGGTCTTTATTTTTTCGATTAGTGCGTTGGCGGTCTTAACTGCTGCGTTTCCCGTAACATAAGTAGTGGCCGACGCGTAGGATCCTGAATCATAGGGCGAAGCGTCTGTATCTACGCCGAAAACAGCTATATTTTCCACAGGACACATCAGCACTTCCGCCGCGATCTGCGCCAGAATGGTGTCGCATCCCGTACCCATGTCCGTAGCGCCTATGAGCATGGAATAAAATCCGTCATCGTTTATTTTGAGTGTAACGGAGCCCATGTCAACATTGGAAATACCCGAACCCTGCATCGCCACAGCGGCGCCGATTCCGCGGACTATTCCTCCGCCAAGGTCTTTTCTGAGTGCGTTTTCATTGTACCCGATGATTTCCTTTGCCCGTGCAATACATTTGTCCAGATGACAGCTTGTGTTGGGCTCTCCGTAATACGCAGGCATAATCTGGCCTTCTTTAACGATATTCATTTCCCGAAGCTTTACAGGGTCCATTCCCATCTTGTGGGCCAGTTCGTCCACAGCCGATTCCACAGCGAAGAATCCCTGTGTCGCTCCGTATCCTCTGTATGCCCCGGAGGACATTTTATTCGTATATACTACATCATATTCAAACCGGAAAGCTTCCGTTTTGCCGTAGATCGGAATGGATTTGTGTCCCGAAAGCCCTACGGTTGTGGGTCCGTGCTCTCCATAGGCTCCCGTATTGGATATGGTGTAAACGTCAATAGCTTTTATAATTCCCGATTTATCCGCGCCGATACGCACCCGAATCTGCATTTCGTGTCTTGGTGAAGAGGTTATCTGGGCTTCCCGCCTGCTGTATATGATTTTCGCGGGACGACCTGTAATCAGAGTTACGATTGCGGGATAAACCTCGCAGACAGCAGTCTGTTTCGCGCCGTAGCCTCCGCCGATTCTGGGTTTTATGACCTTGATACGGCTTTTTGGTATTTGAAGGGCGTTGGATAGTATTCTCCGCACGTGAAAAGGTACCTGGGTCGATGAAAGTACATTCAGCCGGTTCTGCGCGTCAAAATATGTGAATGTACGAAAGGTCTCCATCATTGTCTGCTGATTTGCCTGGGTGTGGTATGTCTCGTCCACAACATAATCGCATTTTGACAAAACCTCGTTCACGTCTCCGCTGCTGTCTTTTCCGTGGGCGCAGAGATTTCTCTTATTGTCTCCGCCTGCGTCGACCAATGGGTTCCAGTCATCTTCCGGATGAACCAGAACGGGATTGTCCTTCGCCTCAAGGAAATCCAGAACAGGCTCCAGCACCTTATATTTTATTTTAATTCTGCGCATTGCCTGAATAACGCAGCGTTCGTTTTCGCCTGCAACGATGGCGGCTGCATCGCCAACAAACCGCACGTGTCTGTCCAGAATTAGCCTGTCGTAGGGGCTCCACTCGGGATAGGTCTGTCCGGCCAGAGTGAACCTTACCTGAGGCACATCCTTATATGTAAGGATTTTTACAATTCCGCGGACTTCCATTGCCTTCGTTATGTCTATGTCCTCAATTATAGCGTTGGCATATGGGCTTTTCAGCACCTTCACAAAAAGGAAATCACCGCCAGCGATGTCTTCGGCATAAACAGGCCTGCCTGTGAGCAGGGCGAAAGCGTCTTTTTTTCGTACAGGTTTACTTACATATTTCATAGTTTACGCCTCTTTCTGCTTGTGAGCGAAATATCTTGCCATAGCCCGGTGCTGGCTCATGTATCCCGTACATCTGCAAAGATTTCCCACTAAATATTCATCAATTTCCTTTTCGGTCGGATTGGGGTTTTCCTTTTCCAGGGCGATAACGTTCATAACGAATCCGGGAGCGCAGAATCCGCATTGGTCGGCGCCTTCATCGGCTAAAAACTCTGCGATTTCCGCCGCCTTGTCCTGAAATCCTTCCAATGTATATATTTCCTTTCCGTCAGCTCTCGCGGCAGGCACAGAGCAGGAAAGTACCGATTTGTTGTCCATAATAATTGTGCAGAGCCCGCAGTTTGTTGTTCCGCAGCCTCTTTTTACGCTTTTGAATCCTAAATCACGAAGCAGATCCAGTAAAATCATGCTAGGATAAATGTGGGGCGCAAAATCTTTTCCGTTTATTTTTAATCGTATTTTCAAGGCTTTTCACATCCTGTCTTTTTGAGGAGTCTTTCTGTCAGGACCTTTGCAATGTGCTTCCTGTAACCGGCTCCCGCACGAATATTTGTGCCGTAATTGAAGCTTTCCGAAACATATTCGGCAAGAGAGGCGATTTCGTTCGGGGAAAGCTTTTCCGGGAACTCCGAATAGTCTGCATAAATTACCCTGGCTTTCGCGGGTCTTGCTCCAATAGCGAAAAATCTTCCCTTTTTGTGAACTCCGACAGCGGCGCTTATAACGGGAAAGTCCGTGTCCGTAAGGCGGAAGGATTCGTAATAAGCCTTTCTGCCGTCCTTGTTCACAATAATTTCCATAATTACATCGTTGTCGTAATCCGAAGCGGCATACTCTGAAAGAGGCACGATTCCGTCTTTATACAGATTCACATATGTATCCAGAACAAGGAAATATGTAAGCACATCGGAAAATCCGAATCTTCCGAAAATACTGCCGCCAACAGTTGCCGAATTCCTGAACTGAACTCCTACAATGTGCCCCAGAGCTTCGGAAATATCCGGCCCGAAGCACTTTGCGAAAGCCTCGTTTTTCTCCAGATCCCGAAGAGTACACATGCATCCTATTTTAAATTCCGATTCCGTCTCCAGAATATAATCCGCCTCAAGTCCCGACAGATCAATGGCTTTGTTCAGCTTTCTGTGAGACAGGCGAAGCATCATATTTCCGGCCACGATTTTGTTCGTGCGCTTCTGGTTGAGCTCGTAAGCCTCATCGAAGCTTTTCACCTTTATATATTCGTTTGCAGTAAACATTTTGATCCCACCTTATGAGTTAATACTATTTTACCAAAAAACAGAGGTTTTATCAATGGAGGCATGATTTAAAAAAAACTTGATAAAATAACAATTAGGTTGTATAATTAATAAAAAATCAGAGGAGGTGGATTAAAAATGGCAGATTATGTAACTAAGTTCACGCTCAACCTTTATAAAGCAGACGAACTGATAAAAGAATATACAACAGCGGAAAGGTTTGAGGATTGCTTTAACTATATGCTTATGATGGATGATACAGAGCCTTTCCAGTATTATGAAATAAAAGAGGAGCGGATAGATCCGAGCGGAAAGGTAATTGGAGAGAGCAGATCCCATTTTACCAAGTGTGCTGATGATATAGATGAGATTTATTTCTAAAATATGTAAAAGATGCGTAGTTTTGCGCTTATTTAAAAAGTCCCTTTTGAGGGATTTTTTATTTTGCCCGAAAACTTATGTTCATTTAGGCATCCCTATTCATATTATGAAAAAAGGATATAAAAGGAAGAGTTATTATGTATGTTTATGCTGATAACGCGGCTTCAACCAGACTGAGCGATTCCGCGGCGGAGGTAATGGAAAAATGCTTTTTTGAGATCTACGGAAACCCTTCGGGAATACACAGATCAGGCAGGAAAGCGAAATCAATGCTGGAAAGAGCAAGAGCAGAAATTGCCCGAACGATAAAAGCCGAGCCGGAAGGAATATATTTCACATCGGGAGGAACGGAGTCTGACAACTGGGCGGTGAGAATTGCCGAATCTGTTGGTATGAAAACAGGCAAAAAGCACATTATTTCAACGCGGATTGAGCATAACGCAGTGCGGAAACCCCTTGAAAATCTGAAAGAAAAGGGGTTTCATATAACTTTCATAAGACCTATGGCAAACGGAATCATAAATCCTTCAGATTTCGAAAAAGCAGTCCGTCCGGACACGGTTTTTGCTTCCGTTATGTACGCCAACAATGTTGTGGGAACGATCCAGCCGATTCGTGAAATCGGCCGTATCTGCCGCAAAAACGGGATCATTTTCCATACGGACGCGGTTCAGGCCATAGGCCATATTCCCGTTGACGTGAAGGCGGATTATATAGACCTGCTTTCCGCCTCGGCCCATAAGTTCCACGGCCCGAAGGGAACAGGTTTTCTGTACTGCGGAAGACCTGAAATAATGGAGCCCTTTATTCTCGGCGGAGGACAGGAGAGGTCTATGCGTTCGGGAACGGAAAATGTTCCGGGGATCTGCGGAATGTCGGAAGCCCTTGCGGAATCCGCGGAAAATATGGCGGAAGAATCCGCGTATGTAAAAAAATTGCGGAAAATAATAGAAAACACGGTTTACAAAATAAAAGGCGCAAGCATAAACGGCAGTCTGAAAAGCCGTCTTCCGGGGAATCTGAATGTTTCTTTCGCGGATGTTTCCGGTCAGTCCCTTCTGAAAATGCTGGATGCCGAAGGCATATGCGTTTCCGCCGCCTCAGCATGTTCCGCAGGCTCTTCCGAGCCTAATTTTGTGCTGGAATCCATGGGGATTCCCGCAGAAGAAGCCAAAAACTCCATAAGAATAACCCTTTCCGTATACAACACAGAGGATGAAGCCCGATATATCGGCGCAAAGCTCAAAGAGTCGGTGGAAAAACTGCAAAAACTTAAACGGGAATTCTGATTTCAGTATGAAATGCTTTAAATGAATCCGACAACGGAGGATTCTGACCACAATCAGCGACCAAAGGGAGCGGCTTCATTACACCCGCAGGGTGTCTTAGGGCAGAGCCCTAAGCCCTCGGAGAGAAAAACAACATGAATATATATTCAGAAAATTTTTTTGGATTTTTTGTAACCTTTTCCCAATTCGGGAGACTAACTTATTAAATGCACAAAAAGTGGATTTCAAAATTGTAGAAAATTTAAAAGAAAAAAATAAGATTAAAAAAGGAGAAAGAAAACAATGTTAGAAAGAATCAAAAACGTATTAAACGACAAAATCGGATGCGACACATCAAATGTAACAGAAAAAACAACACTTTCAGAGTTAGGAATCGACTCACTTGATATCATGGAACTGGTAGTAGGTCTTGAGGATGAATTCGACGTAGAGATCGATTTCGGCGAAGCAAAAGTCGGCACAATCGGCGATCTTATGGCTCTTATCGAAAAAGGCAACTAATAGATTCCGAAAGGAGATTTATTTATGATAAATTCACGGATTTGTGAAATTCTCGGAATCAAATACCCTGTTTTCCAGGGCGGAATGGCGTGGATTTCCGACGGGAAACTCGCCGCGGCGGTTTCAAACGCGGGCGGACTGGGCATAATCTCCGCAATGTACGGAGACGTTGACCACCTTAAACAGGAAATCGACATCTGCCGTTCTCTTACTGATAAACCCTTTGGCGTAAACTTAATGCTCATGAGCCCCATTGCGGAGGAAGCGGCGCAGGTCATAGCGGACAAGAAAGTACCCGTTGTAACAACAGGCGCAGGCCTTTCCACAAAATACATGAAATTATGGGGCGAAGCCGGAGTAAAGGTCATTCCCGTTGTGGCGGCTGTGGCATTTGCGAAAATGGCAGAAAGAGCAGGCGCGTGCGCGGTTATAGCCGAAGGCAGCGAATCCGGCGGACACATCGGCGAGACATCCACAATGGCTCTTGTGCCTCAGGTATGCGATGCTGTTAAAATCCCCGTAATTGCAGCAGGCGGTATTGCAGACGGCAGAGGAATGGCGGCGGCTTTCATGCTGGGTGCAGAAGGCATTCAGATGGGCACAAGGTTCCTTTCTGCGGAAGAATGTTCTGTTCATGAAACATATAAGGATATGGTCCTTAAAGCCAGCGACGTATCCACAGTAACCACAGGCAGACGCTTCGGCGGAAACACATGCAGATGCCTCAAAAACACATTCAGCAGAGAATTTCTCAAAAAGGAATACGCAAGCGACGCCACACCTGAAAGCGTTGCCGAAATGGGAGTAGGCGCGCTGAGGAAGGCAGCCATAGAAGGAGACACGGCGGAAGGCTGTTTCCTTGCGGGTCAGATTGCCGGTATGGTTAAACAAAGACAGAAAGCGGGAGAAATAGTAAACGAGGTCGTTTCCCAGGCGGAGGCTTTATTAAAAGGAGCGGAAAAATGGGTAAAATAGCATTTCTTTTTTCCGGCCAGGGCGCACAGAAGCCCGGCATGGGAAAGGATTTTTATGATAAATGCGAAGCGGTAAAAGCTTTGTTCAACGCGGCAGATGAATTGAGAGCCGGAACAAGCGCTCAGTGCTTCGAGGGCACAGCCGAGGAGCTGAAGGAAACCGTAAATACACAGCCCTGTCTTTATCTTACTGATCTGGGCGGAGCGTTAATGCTTGAGGAAAACGGGATACACGCTGACGGAGCGGCAGGCTTTTCGCTGGGAGAAATCGCGGCTCTGGCATTCGGCGGAGCTTATTCATACGAAGATGGATTCAAAATCGTCTGCGCGAGAGGCATTTTCATGGACGAAGCCGTAAACGCTTCCGATTCCATGATGGCGGCGCTGGTCCTTCTCAATGAGGAAAAAGTTAAAGCGTTATGCGAGAAAGTCCCTCAGGTTTATCCGGCGAACTTCAATACTTCAAACCAGATAGTGGTTTCTCTGGCGAAGGACAGCTTCAGCGAACTTTCAAAGGCGGCAAAGGAAGTAAAAGGCCGCGCGATGCGTCTTGCTGTAAGCGGAGGCTTCCATTCACCCTTCATGGATCCCGCGGCGGAGAAATTCGCGAAAGAACTTGAAAAATATGAAATCGGGGAAACAAAAATTCCCGTATATTCCAACTTCACTTCAAAACCCTATGAAAAAGAAATAAGATTTAATCTTGCCAAACAGATAAATAACCCTGTTTTATGGCAGAAATCAATAGAAAATATGGCGGCGGACGGATTTGACACATTTATTGAGATCGGAGTAGGCGATACTCTTCAGAAAATGGTCCAGAAGATCCTTCCGGGCGCGAAAACCTTCAAAGTATCCACATATGAGGATATGTTAAATTTAAAAGAGGAGCTTGGCAATAATGCTTAATGGAAAGAACGCGGTAGTAACCGGAGGCACAAGAGGAATAGGAGCCGAAATCTGCAAAAGACTTGCCGAAAAGGGCGTTAATATAGCGTTTTTATATTCGGGAAGAGAAGATCTGGCATCTGCTCAGGAAGAGACCCTTGGCGCTCTCGGTGTTAAGGCGAAAGGCTATAAATGCAATGTGGCTTCCTTTGACGAAGTAAAGACTACAGTTAAAGAGATTACGAAGGAATTCGGCAAGATACAGATCCTTGTAAACAACGCGGGCATAACCAGAGATAATCTTCTTATGTTCATGAAAGAGAAGGATTTTGACGATGTAATCGATATAAACTTAAAGGGAGCATACAACACGATCAAACATCTTTATCCTGTATTCGTAAAGCAGAGATACGGGAAAATCATCAATATAAGCTCCGTAACGGGACTTATGGGAAACGAAGGTCAGGTAAACTACGCCGCGTCCAAGGCTGGGCTTATCGGACTTACAAAATCCGTGGCAAGAGAGCTTGCGTCTCTGGGAGTATGCTGCAACGCGGTAGCGCCCGGATTCATTGATACGGAAATGACTAAAGATTTAGGTGAAAATAATCCTATGATAGATAAAATTCCCATGAAAAGACTGGGAACAGCGGAAGAAATATCAAAACTGGTGCTTTTCCTTGCATCAGAGGATTCAGATTATATTACCGGCGAGGTAATCCGCATTGACGGCGGCCTTGCCATGTAGGAGGAAAATATGAACAGAGTTGTAGTAACAGGAATGGGCGCGGTTACGCCTGTCGGAAATGACGTAAAATCCTATTGGGAAGGTTTAATAAGCGGAAAAAACGGAATAGACTTCATTAAGAGATTCGATACGGAAAATATAGGATACAGACTTGGCGGAGAGGTAAAAGACTTCCACCCCGAAATATATATGGACAGAATGTCAGTCAAAAAAACTGACAGATTCGTGCAGTTCGCTATCTGCGCCGCTCAGGAGGCAATGGACGACAGCGAAATCATCGATAAGATCGATTCAAAAGATTTAGCCGTATATTTCGGTTCCAGCATCGGCGGATACGAAACAAACTGCAATGAGCATTTAAACCTTATCAACAGAGGAGCAAAAAGAGTATCTCCCATGTTCATCCCCAAAATGATTTCAAATATGGCGGCAGGAAACATTGCCATCAGATTTAATGCTCACGGTCCCTGCATATCGGTTTCAACAGCCTGCGCCACAGCCACAAACGCTATTGGAGAAGGTTACAGAGCAGTTAAACACGGATACGCTAAAGCTGCTATCTGCGGAGGAAGCGAAGCGGCAATAACACCCCTTTCACTGGCAGGCTTTGGAAGCTGTATGGCATTAAATCCTTCAGACGATCCCAAAGCAGCGTCACTGCCCTTCGATAAAAGACACGGCGGATTCGTAATGGGCGAAGGAGCAGGAGCTCTTATTCTTGAGGAATATGAACACGCAAAAGCAAGAGGAGCTAAAATTTACGCAGAGGTTGTGGGATATGGCTCAACCTGCGACGCTTTCCATATAACAGCTCCCGAAGAGGAAGCGAAGGAAAGCTCCAGAGCGATCTATGAAGCGGCGGAAGCTTTAAGAGATCTGGCTCCCGAGGATATTTACGTAAATGCTCACGGAACGGGAACACCTCTTAACGACAAGACAGAGACAAAGGCTCTCAAAAAAGCTTTTGGAGAAGACGCGGCGAAAAGACTTCACATCAGCTCCACAAAATCCATGACAGGACATCTTTTGGGAGCGGCAGGAGCTATTGAGGCGGTTGCGGCTGTAATGGCTCTTAAGGAAGGAATCATACCTCCTACAATCAATCTTGTGGAACCCGACGAGGAATGCGACCTTAACTATACGCCCAACGAAGCTGTAAAAGCTGACATAAAAGCGGCTTTATCAACATCTCTGGGCTTCGGCGGACATAACGCCTGCGTTGCGTTCAAAAGAGGTGAATAATCATGATAACCAAAAAAACGGTTGTTGATTTCGCGGAAGTAATGAAGGCTTACGGATTAACAAAGCTGGAATTGAAGGATGACGAAAAATATATTCTTCTCGAAACGGGAAGAGTATCAAGCCCCGAGGCAAATGAGGATAGACTTTTTACAAAAGATGAGGAATTTGAATCCGTAAAGGAAGAAGCGCCCGAAAAGGAACCTGAGACAAAGGGCGGATATGTGCAGAAATCAATCGTTGTGGGAACAATATATCTTTCTCCCGCTGAGGGAATGGATACATTTGTAAAAGTTGGCGACAAGGTTTCGGAAGGCGACGTTCTTTCCATGGTGGAATCAATGAAGATGTTCAACGAGATAAATGCTGAAGTAAGCGGCACAATAAAGGAAATTCTGGTTTCCAACGGCCAGACCATAGAATTCGGCCAGCCGCTTTTTGTAATAGATACTGACGAGGAGGAGGCTTAAAGGAATATGAATCAGGAAGAAATCAAAAAAATCCTCCCCCACAGGGATAATATGCTTCTTATAGACGAGGCAGAGGTAATCGAGGATATTGCGTATGGCAAAAAGCTTATCAGAGACGAGGAGTTTTTCCTTCAGGGACATTTTCCCGGAAATCCGGTAGTTCCCGGAGTTATTCTCTGCGAGATACTTGCCCAGACAGCCTGTGTGCTTATAGCGGAAGACAGCAAAAACAAAGTTCCTTTCTTTACCGGACTTGACAAAGTAAAATTCAGAAATCCCGTAAAACCTGGAAACACATTTCAAACGGAATGCAGAATAACCAGAAGCAAACACGGTTTTTACTGGTGCAGCGGAAAAGGCTTTGTAGACGGAAAGCTTTGCGTAAGCGCGGACTTTTCATTCGCCCTTGTAGAGGGGTGAGCTTAAATGTTTACGAAAATACTTATAGCCAACAGAGGCGAGATAGCGGTGCGCATAATAAGAGCCTGCCGTGAAATGGGCATAGAGACCGTTGTGGTCTACTCGGAAGCGGATGCCGAGTCACTGCCTGTTGCAATGGCGGACGAGAGAATCTGCATAGGCGGAAATTCTCCCAAGGACAGCTATCTCAATATGGAAAATATAATAAGCGCGGCCTTGGTAACAAAGGCCCAGGCAATACATCCCGGGTACGGTTTTCTTTCGGAAAATCCGGAATTTGCGAAAAAATGCGATGAAAACGGAATCGTCTTCATAGGTCCTCCCTGGGATGTAATCAAGCTTATGGGGGACAAGGAAAAGGCTCGTGAGCTCATGAGCGAAATAGGAGTTCCCATTGTACCCGGCAGCGGGGTTATAACCTCAATCGAAGAGGCGGAAGCGGAAGCCGACAGGATCGGATACCCCGTAATGATAAAAGCTTCAGCCGGCGGCGGCGGAAAAGGTATAAGGGTGGTATTTAAGAAGGAAGAGCTGGCGGAGTCCATAAGGGTAGCCTCCGAGGAAGCCAGAAGCGGTTTCGGAAACGCAGATGTATTCATGGAAAAATACCTTGTGGGCGTAAGGCACATAGAAGTCCAGGTCCTTGCGGATAAATTCGGAAATATCGTGTGCCTCGGCGAAAGAGACTGCTCCCTTCAGAGAAATAAACAGAAAGTAATCGAAGAAACCCCTTCACCTTTTTTGAGCGATGAGCTCAGAGAGCGTCTCATGGAGACCGCCAAAAAGGCAATGAAGTTTTCTTACTATGAAAACGCTGGAACAGTAGAGTTCCTTGTAGATAAAGAAGGAAATTTCTATTTTATAGAAATGAATACAAGGCTCCAGGTGGAGCATCCCATAACGGAAGAGTTAACGGGAATAGATATTGTTAAATGGCAGATAAGAATAGCCTGCGAAATGAAGCTCAACTTCACTCAGGAAGACGTTCAGTTCAAAGGCCATGTAATAGAATGCCGGATCAACGCCAGAAGCACGGGAACCCTGAATTTTATCCATATTCCCGGCGGAAAAGGCGTAAGGTGCGATACAGCAATGATTTCGGGCATGGAAGTTGTGCCTTATTACGATTCCATGCTGGGCAAGCTTATCGCCAGAAGTCTTACCAGAGAGGAAACTGTCAGAAAGATGGAGTCTGCACTGTGTGAAATGATAATCGACGGAGTGGAAACGAATCAGGAATCCCAGATAGACCTCATCAGAAGTCAGCTTTTCTATTCCGGAATGTATGACACAAGATCTCTGGAGGACAGATAATTAAGTTAAAAGAGGTATGTGATTTTTATGTTAAGTCTTACAGAGCTTTTGAAAAAATCAAAAAATACGATAGAAAACGGAGGCAGACAGTTTGCCCGTGACGAAAAGGTAAAATGTCCGGCCTGCGGCAAAGAAGAATACAGAAATACGATTAAAGAGAACAATATGGTGTGCCCTTTTTGCGAACACCATTATAAAATAAGCGCCAGGACCAGAATCAGACAGGTTTTCGACAAGGACAGCTTCCATGAGCTTTTTGACAATATAGAATCAGCGGATCCTCTTGAGTTTAAAGGCTATAAAAGAAGGATCGAAAAAGCCAGGATAAGTTCCGGAGAAAAGGAAGGCGTCGTATGCGGAACAGCATCCCTTAACAAGGTTAAATGTGCGGTTTTCGTAATGGAGCCAGGTTTTATGATGGGAAGTATGGGTTCCGCTCTTGGCGAGAAGGTGTGCAGACTTTTTGAGTATGCCTGTGAAAATCATCTTCCCGTAATAGGTTTTACGGCTTCCGGAGGAGCGAGGATGCAGGAAGGGATCCTTTCTCTTATGCAGATGGCCAAAGTAAGCGGAGCCGTCAAAAAGCACAGTAATGCCGGCGGACTTTATATATGTGTGCTTACAAATCCCACAACAGGCGGAGTAACGGCAAGCTTTGCTATGCTGGGAGATATAATAATCGCAGAACCCAACGCGGTAGTAGGCTTTGCCGGCAGACGTGTTATCGAAAGCACCATGAAGAAATCTCTCCCCGATGACTTCCAGAAATCGGAATTTGTTCTGGAGCATGGATTTATAGATAAAATTGTGGACAGAAGAGAGCTTTCCATGACATTGGGAAGAATTTTGAATCTTCATCGGGAGGTGATCTGACGTGGAGGCTTATGAGATCGTAAAACTGGCAAGAGACAAAAAAAGACCCACAGCCAAAGCATATACAAAAGAACTTCTTACAAATATTGTTGAGCTCCACGGAGACAGAGCCTTCGGAGACGATAAGGCCGTTGTTGGCGGAATAGGCGAGCTTAACGGAATGCCCGTAACATTCATAGCCGTGGAAAAGGGCGGCGACCTGAAGGAAAGAGTTTACCGTTCATTCGGAAGCCCTAAACCGGAAGGATACAGAAAAGCTCTCCGTCTTATGAAGCAGGCGGAAAAGTTCAAAAGACCTATTCTCTGTATTGTGGATACGGCAGGAGCCTATTGCGGCGAGGACGCGGAGGAAAGAGGACAGGGTCAGGCGATAGCTCAGAATTTGTACGAAATGATGGACCTTAAGGTTCCCAGCATAAGCATCATAATCGGAGAAGGCGGAAGCGGCGGAGCGCTGGGTCTTTCCGTTTCCAGCAAGGTGTATGTACTGGAAAACGCGGTTTATTCCGTAATATCGCCGGAAGCCTGTGCGGGAATCCTTTGGAGAGACGCCAAAAAGGCCGATGAAGCCGCTGAATCTTTGTGCATGACATCGGAATACATGATGAAATTCCATGTGGCTGACGGAGTTTTCAAAGAGGATTTTTCCGACTTTAAAGGAATGTGCGCGGAAATAAAGGAAACATTATACAACGACTTTGTACAGATGAAAAAAGAAGCTCCTGAGGAAATAATAGAAAGAAGATACGAGAAATTCAGAAATATAGGCGTATTCGCGGAGAAAAAGGCATCATCCGAAAAGGGGGATATTGATTAATTCGGTAAAATAGTATAAAATTAAATATCAAGCAATATATTCCGAATTTTGAAAGAGGTGTACCCCTTGAAGGATTTCGAAAAAATATATGAATCCTACTATAAAAGAGTATTTCTTTTTCTGCTGAGACTGACAGGAGACGATATGCTTGCGGAAGAGCTGACTCAGGAAACTTTTTACCAGGCTTTTCTGTCTCTGCACAGATTCAAAGGCGGAAGCAGTATGAATACATGGCTGGACGCCATAGCCAAGCACGCATATTTCAAATATCTCAAAAAGAACAGACTGGGAATAGATTCCATTGATATAGAAAGCATTGTAGAAACCTACTGCGCCCAGGAAGGCGATATTGAAGATGCGGTCTACAGGAAACACGTAAGAGAAGCGGTGAGGGTGATTATAAACAAAGTTCCGCCCAAATACCGGGATGTAGTTATTTTGAGGATATACGCGGACCTGCCTTTTTCACAGATGGGCAAAGTCATGAATATAAGTGAAAACTCAGCGAAGGTACTGTACCACAGAGCGAAAAAGATGTTGAAGGAGGAGCTTAAGAATGAATTCGGAATGTGACATTATCATGGATCTTGCGGGAGTATATTTCGATAAGACCGCGGCCTACGAAACCAACGCATATATAAACGAGCATTTGAAACACTGCGAAAACTGCAGGAATTTCTATAAACAGTTTTCCCAGTACAAAAGCGATAAAAAAATAAACAGCGGATGCGAGATCCCCAAATGGGAAGGCAATTATGACGAAATAGCATACAGACTCAAAAGACGGAAAAGAATAATGAATCTTATCGGATTAGCCTATGGCATTTCCATGCTTTCAATAGTGGCATGGGCGATCAGGAAAGCAAATCAGTAGACTTTCTGTCAGAGAAGTTTTTTCCTTCGGAAAAGCTAAATACGCCTTCGGCGTGCTGTTGGAGTTTGCTTTTTTCAGAAAAATTATATATTACGAATACTTTGGTTTAGCCAATAAACTTCAATAACAAGGGCGAAGCACATATACGGGGTCAAGGGTCAGAGATCACCCTAAAATGCTTCCGCTTCACTGCGTTTTGTTTCAGCATTTAAGGGAACCCGAAGAGCCCGCGACAGGTTATCAGGGCAGAGTCCTGAGCCATCAGAGAGACAGACTGACGGTATTTATATTACCGTCATTATTTTTTTGGATTCTTTTATAAAATCTATTGCATAATAATAATACTTCCATGTATAATACATTTAAGAGAAATATTGGCTTTATTTGAATATGAAAGAGTGATAATATGACAAACATGGACGCAATAAACAAAAGAGTATCTCAAAGAGCGTTCCTTAATAAAAAATTAGATAAAGATTCCGAAGATAAACTCAGAAATCTGGTACATGCCTGCAACAAGAAATCCGGACTGGATATGCAGCTCATCTGCGGCGATCCCAAGCCCTTTTCCAGCAAATTCAAAACCCTGGGCAGGTTCTCAAACGTAAATAACTACATCGCAATGATAGGCTATGAAGACGACGAGCTCCGCAAGGAGAAGATCGGCTGGTTTGGCGAATACCTTGTTCTGGAAGCCCTTAAAATGGGTATTTCATCCTGCTGGGTAAGCGGCACATACGCGCCCTCAAAATCCGCCTGCCTTATGTACGATGACGAGGTTATGGAATGCGTAATAGCTCTGGGCTATCCCGCGGAAGAGGATACAAAGGTAACTACCGCTTTTAATAAAGTTATGTCCGTAAAGAATAAATTCGTGGACTCATCAAAAGAGCCCGAGGACTTTTATGAAACGGATAAGGACAGACTTCCCAGATGGTTCATAAGAGGCATAGATGCCGTAGCCAAAGCGCCTTCGGCAATGAACAGACAGCCCGTATACTTCAAATATTTCGATGACAAGCTCACAATAGGCGTAGACGAAGCCTACGAAACGGATTTGATCGACTTGGGCATAGCCAAAATGCACTTTATGCTGGCAGCGGGAAACGGAAGCTGGGAAAGCGGCAACCACGCGGAATATATAATTGACAGACTGAGACCTGTGGAAAGAGAAGAAGGTCTTTCTGAGGAAGAATAATAAAAAAGTCTCCGGAGCTTTTGTTTTCGGGGACTTTATGTATATTGCAACAAATTCCGGTTTCCGGGAACCATACTTTGCATTTGTAAGTCATATATAAAACACATTAAGGAGGTTTGATTATGGACGTAAAAGGATTTATATTGTTTTTCATCGCCGTCCCTCTGATTGTGGGCGGATGCTCAAGAACCGAGCCGGGAAATCCCGAAGTGCCGGATTATCCGCAGAGTTATTATGTAAACGGCTCTTTTGACGCTCCGCTGTCCGTTTCGGAAAGAGGCGGTCTGAAAAGCTTCGAATACTACGGCAGCGGTCTGGCCATTGAGGATATATTCCAGTATAAATTTACAAAAGAAGACGAGGGAGTCCGCTTTGAATACGATTTCTACATACAGGGCGAGGAAGCGGAAGGCGAGGTAATGCTGGATCCTTCCTATATTGATGAGCTTGTGCGCCTTTCCGATAAATACGATCTTATATTGAAATGGGACGGATTTGATGAATCTGCGGAAGGTGTTCTGGACGGCAGCGGATTCAGCCTTTCTATGGGGTTTGAAGACGGCAGCTCCATTAGCGCCCGCGGCGAAAATGAATTCCCCGACGGATACAGGTATTTCGATGAGGAGTTCAAAGCGATTATAGATAAGATTGCAGAGGAGCAGGGCATATTTGACAAACTTTTCCCCAAGGTAATCGAGTCCGAAGACCTGAGTTTTATAAGCATTGACTTTAATACACGCGGAGCGGAAAAATTCGAATTTATGCTGAGACCGGATGCTCCGAATGAAAATATCGATACCTGCAAGATTCGTTCCCAGGATGACGAAAAGAAGCTTTTCGGCGGAGAGACGGAGAACCATTTCAGCAAAAAGGCAGGATATTCTCTTGAACCGGTTCAGGCTGTTCTGAAAAAATACGATATAGCCTCATGGAACGGATATGATGGATATGACGAGGGATCCGACATATGGTTCAGCATATTTGCGGAGTATGAATCCGGAGAGCGCATAACGGCTTCAGGAAGTCTTGCTCCCGAAAACTACGGAGAATTCAAGGACGAAATTATAAATGTATTCGCTGATTTCTATCAGAAAAACAAAGGCGGTTTCTATCAGTAAGAATCCTTTTCGATACTTCTGATATATGTGATAAGCTTTTCGAGATTTCTCCTGAATTTTTCATCCTGCTCAGGCTTCCTTTTGGCGGGACCTTTGGTCCGGATGCCGGCCTGACGGGCTTTTCTGGAGATATATCTTGAATTGAGCATGGAATCTATGTTTTCGTTTGTGTAGCGTAATCCATTCTGATTTATGGGGAATGTTTTCTTAACAAGGCACATGGATGCCAGACCGTAATCCTGAGTGATTATTATATCGTTTTCGCAGGTGCGGTTCAAAATTGAAAAATCAACGCTGTCAAGGCCCTTTTCGCATATTATAACCTGTGCGTAAGGGCTTTTGATTATATGGGCGGTGTCGCAGAAAATGATACAGGGTATTTTTTCGCGGAATGCGATTCCTTCCGCAATCTTTGTTACTGGACAGCCGTCCGCGTCAATAAGAATTCTCATGATATATACCTCCGGCATTCTGAAATCTTTATATAAAATTAATATAACTAAAATTCTTTTAATTTTCAATGAAATTTTTCTAACTGCCTTGAAAACCGCGCCGTTTAAATATATAATTAAGACGAAAATCAGAGGTGCATAATTGTGGAAGAATTCTTAGAGAGACATCCATGGCTCAGACGCGGTATTCCATATTTTATAATCGGAGGAGGAAGCACCGGAGTCGAGCTTATAATATTCTTCATAGCTAAATATAACGGCTTTGACATATACCAGGCAAATATAATCGGCAAATTATGCGGACTTACCCTGAGCTTTATATTAAACACGGTTATAAATTTCAAGGTAAAGAGCAATATCGGACTGAGGCTTATTATGTTCTATGCTGTGGGCGCCGGCGGTCTTGCCCTTTCCAACCTTATGCTTTACGGCGGCGTAGAGGTGCTTGGAATGCCTTTCGGTCTGGTCAAGTTTATATCTGTGCCTGTTGTAGGTTTCTGCCAGTTTTGGATAAATAAAATTGTAACATTCAGAAAAAAGGAAATAGCGGAAAAGCTGCATATGGAAGAGTTTGTTGAGGAAGAAAACCAGCACGAAGAAGAGGTACATCAGGATGAAGAAACCCGGTATGAAGAAGAAATGGAATTGTTAAACAAATAAGGTTATATATTTAAGGAGCAGGAGTTAAATCTTTAAGCTCCTTATTTTTGTTCGGATAAAAATATCTGCGGAACTAATATTTTATTTGACAATTATGAAAGCATTTGGTAAACTTAGAACATAAAACTGAATCAGTATTCATGTTAATTTTTTTTACGAAGGGAGGAAATAATATGTCTGATTCATCATTAGACAGACAACGCTGGATAGTCGTTATAGGCGGTATTATATGCCAGTTCTGCGCAGGTATGCTTTACAGCTGGAGTATTTACGTAAATCCTCTGCTTGATAAGTATCCCGCATGGACGCGTACCAGCGTATCCTTTACATTTTCAATAACTACACTGCTGATTCCCATTCTTATGATTCCTGCCGGAAAAAGGATGGATAAGGAAGGACCCAGAAAGGTTGCCATGATGGGAGCCTGTTTCCTGACCGCAGGTCTTCTTATAAGCAGTGTTGCAAAATCAATACCTTTGCTTTACATTGGCTATGGTGTGCTTAACGGTTTCGGTGTAGGACACATTTACGGTGTGCCTATCGCAACATGCGCAAGATGGTTCCCCGATAAAAAAGGATTCATTTCCGGTATGTCAGTAGCAGGCTTCGGTCTGGGCTCAATTATTTTCAGCCCCTTAGGAAGAAGTCTTATTGATAAATTCGGCGATCCTCAGCCCGTATTCAGAGTTCAGGCTCTTATAACCATCATTGGTATGATTATCGGAGCATCTCTTCTTAAACCTGCTCCCGAAGGATATAAACCCGCAGGCTGGAATCCTCCGGCGGCTGCGGCAGGCTCAACGGGAAACCATGAGTATACATCCGGCGAGATGATCAAAACAGGTCCTTACTGGATACTGCTTATTACATATATGATAGCAAATATTGCCGGACTTACAATTATCGGCCATGCTTCTCCCATAGCTCAGGAAGTAGCAAAACTTACTCCCGCTGATGCGGCATTGGTAGTAAGCTTCCTTGCTATCGCAAACCTGGGCGGAAGATTCGCCGGCGGCTTAGGCGCGGACAAGATAGGCGCGAAGAATGTAATTACGATCATATTCATAGTAAGCACGATCCTGCTTTTACTGATGAACACATTTACGAACAAAGGCCTTATTACCCTTGGTATATGCGGAATAGGAGCCTGCTTTGGCGCTACGATGGGAACATATCCGTCGATCATTGCGGATTATTTCGGATTGAAGTATTACAGTACGAACTATGCCTTCCTCCATCTTGGATACGGCTTCGGCGGCATCATCGGCAATGTTATGGCGGCGGCGTCGATTTCCAAGGCAGCGGCTACACCCGGAATGGGCACATACACATTATGTTTCATAATCATGGGTATCGCTACAATAATCGGAATCGTAATGTCCCGTACCACAAAGGCGCCTGTGTATAAAGGCACTGAAGCATAACCGTTATATAAAAAATCGATTGCAAAAAATGACATGAAAAATTTGCATAATTGACATATGTCTGTAACGGTGCTAAACTATGTACATGGAATATGAATATATATTCATATCTGTAATGTTCTTTCATATTAACGCTGATGGATTTTCACATAAAATGCCACATTAATTAGAGGCTTACTAAAAGAAAAAGTAATTAAATTGAAAAAGCGGTATAGCTGATGCTGTACCGCTTTTTTACGTCAGATTTTACCACTTTTCCGCCAGATCTTCCGCTTCGGCGAATGCCTTTTGCAAAAGCTTCTCGGTATCGAATGTTATTATATCCAGAGCTTCACCTTTTATGGAATCAAACTGCGGGATTCCGTAAAGATTGCATAATCCTCTGAAATAATCTGCTCCGAAGGCGAACTCGCCCATAAATCCGCCGGAAGTTGTTATATAAAGCATTTTCCGGGCTTTGCAGAGTCCGGCAAGGCCCCTTTCCGTGTATTTGTAAGCGATTGTGTTTACGGAAACGTGCTCAATATATATTTTCAGTGCGGAAGGAAATGAGTAATCCCAGTAAGGCGCTCCGATTATGATCTTATCCGCATTCGCGAACTGATGCGCCAGGTCAAACATTTCTCCGTCAACCTTTCCTTCTTCCGTCAGCCGGATCCGCTCCTGGGCTTTTTCGGCATCAAAGGGCTTTAAATCCGTGTGGGTTATGTCAACCTCTTCGAAAATATCCTCCGGGTGCAGAGATTTGTATTTTTTCATGAATTTATCGCATATTCTGAGAGTACGGGACTCTTTCCCGCGCATACAGGCGTTTATAAAAAGTATCTTCATTTCAAGTACCTCCCGATTATTTTGAATATATTTTAGCATATCCGGTATTAAAAATATATAAATACAGATATTATTTTGATAAAAAAAGACCGGCTTCAGCCATGGGAATTTGTTGAAAAAGAGGATATTCTATGTTATATTTAACGTATAAGAGGTGATAAATATGTTGTTTTTATGCTACGCTAGATGCGGAACCTGCAGAAAAGCGGAAAAATGGCTTTCGGATAACAATATAAAGTTCGACAAAAGGCCCATAGACGCAGAAAAACCTACAGAAAAAGAACTTTCCGGCTGGATTAAGAAAAGCGGTCTGGATATAAAGAAATTTTTCAATACGAGCGGAAAGCTTTACAAAGATATGAACCTTAAGGACAAACTCAAGGATATGTCCGACGATGAAAAAATAAAGCTTCTGGCTTCCGACGGGCTTCTGGTAAAGAGACCTATCCTCGTAACGGACAAAAAGGAGGTACTGGTAGGCTTCAAGGAAGCTGAATGGGAAGAAAAACTCAAATAAGAAATCAGGATTTCCGAAAAGCTGACACATATTTTGTTTAAATAAAAAGATATACAGAAAAATAAACTGTTTTTAGGGAAGAAGGGATTTAATTATGTTAAAAGGGAATGCTATTATTGCCCAGTCAGGCGGACCTACCGCTGTTTTTAACAATACAATTTCAGGCGCTATTAAAAGATTTATGGAGAAAATGCCTGACAGCAAGCTGTATGCCGGACTTTACGGCATAGAAGGAATTTTAAAGGAAAACATCGTGGACCTTTCTTATCAGTCAAGATTTTTCCTTGAGAATCTGAGATATTCTCCCGGCGCAGGACTTCTCTCCTGCAGATATAAAGTTCAGCCCGAGGATCACAAAAAACTTATAGATATATGCAAAAAATACAATATAAGATACTTTTTCTATAACGGCGGAAACGACTCTATGGACACAGCCTATAATACATATCTTGCCGCAAAGGAAATGGGCTACGAAATGAGAATTATCGGTCTGCCTAAAACTATCGATAACGACCTTGTTATTACAGACCACTGTCCCGGATACGGTTCAGCGGCTAAATTCCTTGCTACAACAGTAATGGAAACAGGCTACGACCTTATCAGCGTATCCACAAAGAATAAGGTTACCATAGTTGAGGCCATGGGCAGAGACGCAGGCTGGGTAACAGGCGCTGCCGCTCTTGCGAAAAGAGACCCCGACGACGCTCCTCATCTGGTATATCTCCCCGAGGTTCCTTTCTCTCTGGATAATTTCATAGAGGATGTAGACAGGGTATACAGCGAAAGAGGCTGTGTATTCATAGTTGTATCGGAAGGCGTAAACGACGGTATGGGTCATTATGTTGCAGACGGCGGAACAAAGGACTCTTTCGGACACGTTCAGCTTGCGGGAGCAGGCGAGACTCTCAAGAGAGTTATAGAGCAGAGACTGGGTCTTAAAGTAAGATGCAATACACCTGGAACAGCTCAGAGATCATCCCTTCACTTTGCGTCAAAGGTAGACGCGGACGAAGCTTATATGGTAGGCGAAAAAGGCGTGGATTTCGCTCTCGAAGGCGAATCCGGAATTATGGTTACTCTTGACAGAATAAGCAACGACCCTTATATCTGTGAAGTGGGAAAAGCGGATCTTTCCAAGGTTGCCAACAGAGTTAAAGGCGTTCCCGTTGAATGGATTACACCTGACAGAAACTTCGTTACAAAGGAATTTCTTGATTATGTAAGACCTCTTATTATGGGTGAGGCTCCCATTAATATGAAGGACGGACTTCCTCTCTACGTTAAAATCGACAGATATAAAGGACTTGTATAATAAGACATTAAAGATAAGGCATAAAGGCTTAAAAGGAGTGATAGAGTGAAGAAGATACTTGCTGTAATAATTGCGTCATTGACAGTATTTTCTCTCAGCGCCTGCGGATTCGGGAGCAGAACTGACACATCATCCGTGGAGACGGAGATTTCTCAGCCTGTTGTGGAAGACGACAGGACACTGGAAGAGATAGCAGGCCCAAAAACCCGGAAATTCTTACATGATTACAGCGAGGAAGACGGGTATACGATGACCTGTACGGTAAACGCTTCCGGATCGGAGCTCAACCTTTTGAGCGTTATTAAAGGCGACAAATCCTATGTAAATATTGACAGGGAAGAAGGCGGATATTCCGTGCTGGTAAACGGCGAGGATGTGTATATGATTATGCACTCGTCCAAACTGGCATACAAAATGGATCCCGATTCCGTCAAATACGGAAGCTACATCCAGGAGGCCAACAGTATGCTCTACGGAAGCACATATTCCGAAGGGACCATAACCATTGACGGAGTGACCTATGACAGCGAAAACTACGAAGGACCTTACGGAAATGTAAAATACTGCTTCCTGAACGATGTGTTCAGCTATATAGTGGTTGACGCGGAATCCGAGTACGTGGCCATAAAAATAACCAGCCTTTCCAACGATGTGGACGAAAGCCTTTTCGAAGTGCCTGAGGACTATAAAATAAGATAAAAACTGAATTAAACGAACATAACAGAGCGGATTTTAGGATATGGTATCCGCTCTTTTTTTTCTCTCCGAGGGCTCGGGGCGCTGCCCCAAGACCCCGCAAGGAACTTCGTCCCTTGACCCTGTGTTTTGCAAATCAAGATATTTTTTACAAGGTTCACAATTTTTGCCATTCGGATATTAGTCGAAATATGCTGACCGCAATAGCTCGCCGAGCCAAATTCAGTTTCATGGAATAAGGTTTTTGGCTTTTCCAAAAGCCGAATTCAGCATTCAGCTCTCAAAAACAACCATTTATATTAGTCGATAATTTGTATTTTTGCGCGTGCAGGACTTGCACGGGGTCAAGGGGCGAAGTCCCTGGCGGATTCTTAAGGCAGAGCCCATGAGCCCTTGGAAAGCAATATTTAAGGTAATTTATATATGAATATTAAGGAAATTTTAATAAAGAACTTAGACAAAACGGCGCAATAGTGGTAAAATTAACAAATAGGAAAAATAAGGAGGAGATTAAAATAAAAAGATTTTTAACTTTACTTATATCGATAATTCTCGTACTGCCGCTTTTCGGTACGGCGGCATTCGCCGAGGAAAAGGAAATGCGCGCAGTATGGATAGCAACCGTTCTGAATCTGGATTTTCCCAAAGAAAAGGACAACGAAGCGGCGCAGAAAGCGCAGTTTGCCGAAGAACTGGATAACCTTAAGAATCTGGGAATAAATACCGTATTTGTCCAGGTGCGCTGCTGCAGCGATACATTCTATAAATCAGATCTAAACCCCTGGTCAGAGTATTTGACGGGCACCCAGGGCAAAGCTCCCAGCTATGACCCTATGGAATACATGATAGCCGAGACCCACGCCAGAGGAATGGAATTCCACGCATGGCTCAATCCTTACAGAGTAACCATGAACGGCACGGACACATCAGTCTTAAGCGATGATAACCCTGCCAAACAGCATCCCGACTGGCTCATAACCAATAACGGCGCGCTGTACTATGACCCGGCAAATGAAGAGGTAAAGGACTATATAGCTGATACAGTGGGCGAGATCGTCCGGAATTACGATGTAGACGGTATCCACTTCGATGACTATTTCTATCCTTCAAATTATCCTCTGCCCGAAGGCGAAAGCCCCGATGGCGAAGTGGCAAACACCAGAAGGAACCATGTAACGGATATGGTGGAAAAGTGTTACAGAAAAGTAAAATCCATTAAAAGAAATGTCCAGTTCGGCATAAGCCCCAGCGGTATATATAAAAACGAGCCCACAGGTAAATACGGCTCAGCCATAAAGGGCTACCAGGCGTACTACGCAGTATTTGCCGACTCCAAAGCATGGATAAACATGGGCATTGTCGATTATATAGCTCCTCAGGTGTACTGGGAGACAAATCACAGTACAGCGGCCTATAAAACCGTGACAAAATACTGGGAGGATATGGTAAAAGGCACAAATGTGAAGCTTTATATAGGCGAAGCGGTATATAAGGATAATGTAGCCGCAGAAATGAAGGAGCATATTGAATTCAGCAGAGGCGAGGAATACGTTTCAGGAAATATATTCTTCAGCTATAAGGACATTATGGCGGATAAAGGCGGAGTTATAAATGTATTGAAATCATTGTATACACAACAGGCTTCAGAACCTTCACTGCCTAAACCCACACTGCCTGTTCCGACAATTCCTAAGCCTGTAACTCCCGAACCGGTAACGCCGGAGCCTCAGCCGGTAACCCCTGAGCCCTTACCGGCAATTACTCCCGGAAGCGCTGAAACGGCTCTTCCCAACAGCGCGAATGTATTTGTAAACTCAAATAAAATCGCCATCGACGCGTATAATATAAACGATTACAACTATTTCAAACTGAGAGATATAGCAGTTCTTATGATGGGAACAGGCGCGAAATTTTCGGTTCTCTGGGATGAGGCGACCAGTACTATAATAATCGTCAGAGGCTCATCATATATGATCGCGGGCGGAGAGCTTACAGTGGGAGCCACAGTTCCCAAAACGGCTCTGGCATCCACAGCCAATATTGTAGTGGACGGCGCTCCGGCCAACATATCCGCGTACAACATAGACGGAAACAACTACTATAAATTAAGAGATCTGGCTTCAGCTCTGGGCTTTAATGTGGACTGGAACGAAGCGGAAATGGCGGTTTTGATAACAACAAACTGATTTTTTAAGGCTTTGGGGAAGCGTTTTTCCTTAAAGCCTTTTTTATGCGGTTCATATTGTGGACAAAAGCCGTTTTTAATGTTACCTTATTATAAAGGAGTGATACTATGGAAATTGCAATTATAGGCGCAGGCGCCATGGGAACCCTGTATGGCGGCTGGCTTGCCGAGAGGAATCAGGTTTCCTTCATAGATTCGGACAAAACCGCCGTTGACGCCATAAACTCGGGCGGAGTTAAAATAGAATACGACACGGAAGAAAAGGAATATAAAAATGTGAAAGCTTTCTGCTCCGGCCAATATCCCAAAAAAGCGGAGCTTGTAATTGTATTCGTGAAAAGCAATTACACAGAAGACGCTATGGAGCAGAATAAAAATATAATAGGCGAAAACACGGTCGTTATGACCCTTCAGAACGGTCTGGGAAATGACGAAATCATCGCGAAATATGTTCCGGCGGACAGAATTGTAACAGGTATCTGCAGGCACAACGCCAAGAAGCTTTCTCCTTCTTCCGCCAAATATATGGGCGGAAAATACACAGCCATAGGCAGCAGATGGGGCAGCGAAGCTCACGCGGAAAAAATAGGAAAGGTCTTTAATGAAAGCGGGATATACACCATAATCGATGAGGACATAATGCGCGCTGTCTGGAGCAAGGTTTTTGTGAACGCGACCATGAATCCTCTTACGGCTATTTTTGATATGCCCAATGGATTCATAACAGACGACCCGTACGCGTGGAAGCTTTCACAGGAGATCGTCATGGAAGCCGCGGCGGTTGCCGAGGCCGAAGGAATAAAATTCGATATAGCGGAAGCTGATGAAAGCGTGCGTTTTTCCTGCGAGATAGCTTATAACGGATTTACGTCCATGTATCAGGACATAAAGAAAAAAGTTAAAACGGAAGTGGATTATATAAACGGCGCCATTGTCAGACTGGGCGAAAAACACGGTATACAAACGCCATGCAACAGGCATATTACGGAAATAATCCATGGTATGGAAGGAGCGTATTTTTACAAAAAATAAAAAATTAAATAAATTGGGAACTTAATTCAAAAATCCCCGTCATAAGAGTAAAGAGATTGAAAACAGACGTTCATATTGACATAAATACATTCTTTGGAGGTGTGAAAAATTGAATAATGTTGAAAATGGGCATGAGCTTCTTGTAAAGCTTGCCAAAAAAGGCAAAATGGAAGCTTTTGAGTCTCTTGTGCGGCTGAATGAAACCAAAATATACAATATATGCCTCAGAATGCTTGGAAACAAAGACGATGCCCTTGACGCTTCTCAGGATACATTTATAAAAGCCTATAAAAATATATCCAAATTTGACGAAAGGTCCAAATTTTCCACATGGCTTTACAGAATAGCGGTGAATACCTCTCTGGATATGCTGAGGAAAAACAAATCCATTAATACAGTTTCCATGGACGATGTGAAGGAAAATTCTCTGGGCGCATATGAAAAAATGCCTTCTCCCGAGGGCAATCCCGAGTCCATAACCCTTGAGAATGAAGGCAAAGCCGAAGTTTTAAGCGCTATGGAAAAGCTTTCGGAGGAATATAAAACGGCTCTTGTGCTGAGAGACCTTCAGGGACTCAGCTACATAGAAATATCCCGGATAACGGATACATCCTTAGGCACTGTCAAATCACGCATAGCCAGAGGCAGAAGAAACTTGAGGGAAATACTTACAGGCGGAAATGTGATGTCTTTGAAAGGAGGGGATTTGAATTGAGGTGCAATGAATTTTATGATGCTTTGAGCCTGTATTTCGACGGCGAGCTTGACGAAGCCGGCATAAATGAAATGCTGGACCATATCAGGGAATGCGATGAATGCAGAAAAGCATATGAAGATTACGAAAAATTAAAAACTATTTTTGAAAGCATCGATGACGAGCCCTTACCTGAAAACGGACACGAAAAAATAATGTCAGCCGTCAGAAACGCGGGAAAACAGCCTAAGAGCAAATTAGGAAAGACCGCTTTTAAGTTTAATAAGAAATTTGCCGGAATCGCGGCGGTTGTAGTTGTTGTAATACTGGTAGGCTTTGCGGCGGCAAACGGATTTTTCAGAGCGGGAAGCAGCGCTCCCAAATCGGCGGATTACGCAGTAGCTGAAGGCGCTTATGATTATAAATCAGCGGCTGCCTATGATGAGCCTATGGAGAGCAATGCCATGACCCAAGAAGCTCCCATGGCCATGGAAGACGCGATCGAGACCGAAGAGGCGGTTGCCTTTGACGAAGAAGCAAGGGAATCTGTTTCCTCATTAAATGAAAATACAGCAGCTGACACAGCGGTTGAAGAATCGGCAAAGGAAAGCTCTTCCGACAGACTTATCATAAGAGACCTTTACGCCAGAATAGAGGTTGAAAACTATGATGAAACAGTATCCAAGCTGGAAAACATCGCCAAAGCCTACGGCGGATATGTTCAGGACAGCTCCGTTTGGGAGGACACATATTATAACGAGTATTCCGTTAAAAACGGGGAGATCGTTCTGAGAATTCCCAAAGAGCATTATGAGACTGTCAAAAACGGGATCTCCGCGCTGGGAAAGGTATACGAGGAAAACGAATCTTCCACAGACGTAACCGCTCAGTATGTGGATACGGAAGGCAGACTTAAAGCTCTCAGGACCGAACAGGACAGACTCATGGAAATCCTTGAGAAATGCGAAACAGTGGAAGACCTCATAACAGTTGAGGAAAGACTTTCCCAGGTCCGCGCGGACATAGAGGTATATCAGAATATGCTGAATAACTGGGACAGACTGGTACAGCTTTCCACATTCAGAATTTCCATATCCGAGAAAGTGCCGGCCAAGGTACACACCAAACTGGGCTTCAGCGACAGAATGAGCGATGAGTTTGTATACGGCCTGAACAACTTCATAGAAGGCTGGCAGAACTTCGCCGTATGGCTTGCGGGAAGCTTCCTGGCAATAATTGTAATAATCGTAATTATCATCATAATTATTAAGATTATAAAATGGCATTTAAGAAAAAGAAAAGAAAAAATGGAGAATATGTATAAGGAGTGATTCTAAATGAAAAAACACATGAAGGTACTTTGCGCGTCAGTAGTGGCAGCTGGTCTGATTATAGGAGGTGCGGTAATGACTATGGCGGCAGACATGAAAACAATTACAACAACAGGACAGGGAGTAGTGACGGTTGAACCCGATGTATGCTACATGAACCTTTTCGCGAGAACAAGAGGTAAAACTGCTCAGGAAGCCAAATCCGAAAACGACAGGAAGGTGGATGCGGTCGTAAAGGCGTTAAAGGCTAAGGGTCTCAAAGACGAGGACATTATTTCCGACAGCATGTCTCTTTACCCTACATACAACTATGAAAAAGGTTATGAGGAGATAACTGGCTACGAAGCATACCAGAATATGAATGTTACAGTCAAAACTCTTGATACTGTGGGCGATTTTGTTGACGCGGCAGTAGGCGCCGGCGCCAATATAAACGGACTTTCCTATTCGGTGCTGGAGAAAGAAGCCGCATACATAGAAGCTCTTGGTTCCGCTGTTAAAAACGCCAACATAAAGGCTGACGGAATCGCGAAAGCCATGGGCATAACGGTTAAAGGACCCGTAAGCGTTGTTGAAGGAGCGACCTATAACGGATTTGTATCATACAAAAGTCTCGAAGCTGAAGAGGCCGCAATGGATGCGGGCAACGGCATGGCTTCAAGATCCTATCTTTCCTATGACAACATCGAAATCAGCGCAACGGTAACCATTGTTTACGAGTATTGAGAACCGGTTTTAAACGGATGATTAACAATACGGCGGGAGGCTAAGGCTTCCCGCTGATTTTTTATGGGAATTCTTTAATCTTGTTGAATTCGCTAAAATGTAGTATAATAATACTCTACGGAAAAAAGTTTTGAAGATTGATAAAAATTTTCAAATTTACTATAGAGGTGAAATTATGTATAAGGAAATAAATAAAATGCCTATGATACCTTTAAGGGGCATGGTTGTGTTCCCCAACATGGTGGCAAGTCTTTCCATAGGAAGACAGAAGTCTCTCAATTCCCTTGAAGACGCCATGACAAAGGACGAAATGGTATTTTTTGTAACACAGATGGATTCCCAGGTTGAAACTCCTTCAGATAAGGATCTTTTCAAAATGGGAACAGTGGGCAAGGTGAAACAGGTACTCAAACTCCCCGGAAATGTTACCCATGTAATTACGGAAGGCATTACAAGAGCCAGACTTACCAAGGTTTATGATATGGGAACCAAGTTTTTTGCCGACGGAGTAGAGGTCCCTCAGGATTACGGCGGATTTGTGTCTCCCGAAGACCGCGCTCTTATGAAACTGGGCTTCGAGCTCCACGAGAAATATCTTGCGTTAGGCACTCATGTACCCGGAAGCGAACCCGTTGTAAACGTGCTTTCCACGAGTCTTCCCGGACAGCTGGCGGACATTATATGCTCATCTTTAAGCCTGCCTTACGGACAGAAACAGGACCTTCTGGAAACGGAAGACCCCACAGAACGTCTCCGCAAGGTTGTGGATATACTTTATTATGAGATACAGATACTTGATATAAAGAAGGAAATTGAGGAAAAGGTAAAGGAAAGGATCGACAAGACCCAGAAGGAATATTATCTCCGCGAGAAGATAAAAACTATCAGAGAAGAGCTGGGCGATGTTGAGGACGCAAAAGACGAAGCTTCCGAATTTCTCATGAAAATAGGCAAGCTGAACCTGAAAAAAGAGTCCTATGACCATCTTGCAAGAGAGGTCCACAGATATTCAAATATGAGTCCTTCTTCTCCCGACGCGTCGGTTATCAGGTCTTATATAGAATACATTATAAGTCTTCCATGGACCGAAGCCACAGATGATAATCTGGATTTGAAAAAAGCGGAGGAGATCCTTGACAGAGACCATTACGGAATGAAAGACGTAAAGGAAAGAATGCTGGAATTCCTTGCCGTAAGACAGACAGTAAAACTGAATAACGCTCCCATTGTGTGCCTTGTGGGACCTCCCGGAGTAGGAAAGACATCCATTGCCCGTTCCATAGCGGAAGCTCTGGGCAGAAGATACGTCAGAATGTCCCTCGGCGGAATCAAGGACGAGTCTGAAATCAGAGGCCACAGAAAAACATATATAGGCGCTATGGCAGGAAGAATAATAGACGCCATGAAGCAGGCGGGAACCATAAATCCCCTTATTCTTTTAGATAAGGTTGACAAACTGAGCACATCCTACCACGGTGACCCGGCGTCAGCTCTGTTGGAGGTTCTTGACGGCGAGCAGAACAGCACATTCAGAGATCATTATGTGGAGATACCTTACGATTTGTCCCATGTTCTCTTTATCTGCACAGCCAACTTCGCGGAAAACATTCCCGGACCTCTTTACGACAGAATGGAGATCATAAATCTTTCCAGCTACACAACGGAAGAGAAATTTATGATCACCAAGAATCATCTTTACTCAAAACAGCTTAAGCTTCACGGACTGAACAAGACCAAGCTGAAGATTTCCGACGACGCCATCCGTGAAATCATCTCATCGTACACAAGAGAAGCGGGAGTGCGCCAGCTTGAAAGATATATCGGAAAGCTCTGCAGAAAAGCGGTAAAGATCATATTTGACGGACAGCGCAAATCCGTAAGCGTTACGCCTAAAAATTTAGAGGATTATCTCGGCAGAAAGAAATTCATGTACGATAAAATATATGATAAACCTCAAATCGGCATAGTCAGAGGTCTGGCGTGGACCAGCGCCGGCGGAGATACTCTTTCCGTAGAGGTAAACACCATGAAAGGCAAGGGAAAACTTGTTCTTACGGGCAATCTGGGCGATGTAATGAAGGAATCTGCCCAGGCGGCCATGAGCTATATCCGCTCTGTTTCCGATAAACTGAAGGTAGACGAGGATTTCTATAAGGAAAAGGACGTTCATATACATATTCCCGAAGGCGCGGTGCCCAAGGACGGACCTTCCGCCGGAATTACAATGGCTTCTGCGATGATTTCCGCGCTCACCAACGTCAACATGAGAAACGATGTTGCCATGACGGGCGAAATTACCTTAAGAGGCAGAGTTCTTCCCATAGGCGGACTGAAGGAGAAGGTTCTTGCGGCCAAAAGAGCCGGAATCGTGAAGGTCATCATACCTTTTGAAAATGAAAGGGATATGGAGGATATACCGGACAATGTAAAAGAAGGCATGGACTTTGTATTTGTAAAGGAAATGTCCGAGGTTCTTGAAAATGTTACCGCAAAAGGAGAATCCGTATGGAGGTAAATAATGTAAGTCTCGCGGCTGTCGGGGTCAAATTTGAGCAGTATCCGTCCGACGGGAAGCCGGAGGTCGCTTTTGTCGGGAAATCCAATGTGGGCAAATCAACTCTGATAAACGCCATGATAAGAAGAAAGGCTCTTGCCCGTACAAGCTCACAGCCGGGAAAGACCCGGACCATTAATTTTTATGATGTGGAAAACATACTGTATTTTGTGGATTTACCAGGATACGGCTACGCAAAGGCGCCAAAATCGGAAATAGATAAATGGGGCAGAATGATAGAGGATTATCTTTACAGACGGGAGACCCTCCGGGGGATAATCCTTCTCATAGATATCCGCCATGAGCCGGGCAAAAACGACATCATGATGTATGAATGGCTCAAGCATTACGGCTATGATATTGTAATTGCGGCCACAAAGTCGGACAAAATCAACCGTTCCCAGCTTCAGAAGCATATTTCCGTGATTAAAAAAACTCTCAAGCTTCGTGAAGGCGACGTTATAATTCCATTTTCCGGAACAGCTAAAACAGGAGTAGCCGAGCTTTGGGACGAAATAGAGAAAATGATAGATTAATTCCTGATTTTCACAAGGATTTCAGCTGTGATTTTTTCAGCCGAAAGGGCAAAAATTTATTGACAATTGCCGCTTCGGATTGTATTATTTAAAGGTAGTAAGTTAATATAGTCAATCGGTAGGTGAGGTTACCGTAGGGATGTGGCGTGTGCCAGAGATTGCTGCCGCAAAACAGTGGAGACACTGTCAGTTGGTTAGCAGGTTATGTCGATTCAAGGCAGATCTAATGCAATTGTTAATGCCCTGCGATGCTAAAGCTTGAAACGGTGGAATCTTTAAAATGTGTATTTTTTATCCTTGTCATTGTTTTTGAGCTTTGGCAAGGATTATTTTTTACCCCGCAAATACAGATCCGACTGGGGTCCCGAGAGAGCTTAACAGATATTTTTGAATATTTTAGATATATAAAAGGAGGTGAGGTCAGAATGGATAATAACGATGGACTAATGACAGTTAACCTAAAAAATAAAACAGGAGGCAGTTCAATGAAAAGGGAGGAATTTCTTAAATTAGTTGACAAAAAAGACTTTAAAGCCATCAAATCCGTTCTTAACGTAATGAACGTAGTTGACCTTGCCGATTTGCTTTCGGAGCTGGAGGAAACAGAAGCCGTAATCGCTTTCAGACTCATGGAGAAATATACTGCGGCGGAAGTGTTTTCGCATGTAGACTCCAACCAGCAGGCGGAGCTTCTGAATCTCTTTACAGATAAGGAAATAAAGGATATGATGGACGCCATGTTCTCAGATGACGCTGCGGACCTTGTAGAGGAAATGCCCGCGAACGTTGTGGAAAAGCTTCTCAGGAACATGGATGTGGAGACAAGGTCGGAAATCAACAGTCTTTTAAACTATCCGGAGGACAGCGCCGGAAGTATTATGACTACGGAGTATATAAGCCTTGCTCCCAATATTCGCATAGGAGACGCTTTGAGAAAGATAAGAGAAGAGGGTATCCACAAGGAAACCATATATACATGTTATGTTGTCCATAACCATATACTGCAGGGAATCGTAACTGCGAAAGACCTGCTCACCAATCCGGAGGATATGCCCATTTCCGATATTATTGAGGAAAACATAATTACTTGCCATACAAACGATGATAAAGAGGATGTTGCGAAAAAATTCAATAAATACGGACTGATTTCCATGCCCGTTGTAGACGCTGAAAGCTGTATAGTAGGAATCGTAACATTCGACGATGCTTTCGAAGTCCTGGAAACAGAGGTAACGGAGGACTTCGAGAAAATGAACGCTATTCTCCACAGCGATGAAACATACTTCAATACAGGAGTTTTCAGGCACGCCGGAAACCGTATTCCGTGGCTTCTTGTGCTCATGATAACATCTACGCTGACAGGAATTATAATCACAAGATATGAAAACGCATTTGAGGCAATACCTCTTTTGGTAGCGTTCATGCCAATGCTCATGGATACGGGCGGTAACTGCGGAGCTCAGAGCCTTGCGCTTATAATCCGTGGTCTGGCCATAGATGAAATCAAGCCGGCAGACGCTCTCAGGGTATGGTGGAAGGAATTCAGAGTAGCCGCAATAATCAGCATAATTCTTGCCGTTGCAAACGGAGTGAGAATATACTTCATGCACGGAAGAGACCTGCGTATTTCTCTTGTAGTAAGCGGCTCGCTGATAGTTACTGTTTTCATAGCGAAGACCGTAGGCTGTATGCTTCCTCTTCTTGCAAAAAAAATGAAGATGGACCCGGCGGTAATGGCTTCGCCCATGATTACGACCATCGTGGACGTATGCTCGCTGTTTATTTACTTCAATATCGCAACTCATATATTTAATTTATAATAAAATGAAAACCGTTTTAAAGATAAGAAACCTGGGTTTATATCAGGCTTCGTCATTATCTTTAAAACGGTTTTTTTAATTCCTGAAAGGTTCGTTTTGGGAAATAAAAAAGCCCGAAATTCATTGGAAAATCGGACTTTCTGTGTTTTTGATTCAATTAGTTAAGTTTGGATTTAGCTGTATCAACTAATGATTTGAACGCGTCAGCATCGTTTACAGCTAAGTCAGCAAGCATTTTTCTGTTGATATTTACGTCAGCTAATTTTAAGCCATACATAAGTCTGCTGTAAGAAATGTCGTTCATTCTTGCTGCAGCGTTGATTCTTGCGATCCAAAGTTTTCTGTAATCTCTCTTTGTCTGTTTTCTGCCTGCGAATGCGTAAGCCATTGACTGCATAACAGACTGTTTAGCGATTCTGTATTTTTTTGATCTTGCTCCTCTGAAACCTTTAGCAAGTTTTAATACCTTTTTGTGTCTTTTTCTTGCATTGAGAGCGCCTTTAACTCTTGCCATAGTAAATCCTCCTATTCAAATATTCCGGTAAAATTATTTAGCGTAAGGTAATAATTTTGTTTTAACTTTGTTGGAAACTGTCTTGTCTACTAATGTAGCATGTCTTAAATTTCTTTTTCTTTTGGTGCTTTTCTTACCAAGAATATGCTGAGTGTTGGATTTGTGTCTTTTGAGTTTACCGCTGCCGGTAAGTTTGAATCTTTTAGCTGCTGCCTTTTTGGTTTTTAATTTAGGCATATTATTTCCTCCTTTAATTAAGTGTCATTTTTTGTAATATTGTCTAAGCTTTGGGGGCTAAAAACATAACCATGCTTTTGCCTTCCATTTTAGCCGGTTTATCAACTACACCGTATTCAGCTACTGCGTCTGCGAAATTATCAAGAATAACAATGGAAGTTTTTGAATGACCGATTTCACGTCCGCGGAAACGGATGCTGATTTTTACTTTATTGCCGTCTTTCAGGAACTGAATTGCTTTTTTAACCTTAACCTCAACATCGTGAGTATCAATGCTGGGAGAGAGGCGAAGCTCCTTAACTTCAATTACTTTTTGTTTTTTGCGTGCTTCTTTTTCTTTCTTTGCCTGGTCGAAACGATATTTTCCGTAATCCATAATACGGCATACGGGCGGTTTTGCAGTGGGCGCAATTTTAACCAGGTCAAGTTTTTTCTCATCGGCAAGCTTCTGAGCTTCCTTGGCGGAAACTATTCCCACCTGCTGACCGGTTTCATCTATAAGACGCACTTCTTTGTCTTTGATTTGTTCGTTAATCATTAAATCCGTAATAGCTAAAACACCTCCTGAAATATATTCTGCCGAAAAACGATTTTTTTTATTTTTCGGCTGTCCCCATAATGTTCCCATTCGGTTTTTTCGGGGACTGAAGCAAAAAAAGCGGGCAGAACATAAATCTACCCGCAAATACGTACAAATTCAAACACCAAAAGCAATATAAGTGGTGAAGTAAAATTTAAGTATTAACCCTGGTATCATATAAGACTCAAGGTGAGAAGGGTAAACTTCTGCTTTCTTTACCGAACTATATTAACATATTGCCTCTGAATTGTCAACAATTATTTTCTGTTTATAATTTCGTCTGTTATCCTTGCGATAACATCGGAAAGATCCTGCTGTCCTTCTTCTCCGTTTGCTCTGGAACGAAGGGAAACTTTGTTGACAGCCTGGTCCTTTTCGCCAACAACGATGATGTAGGGAACTCGCTCGTTTCTTGCTTCTCTGATCTTGTATCCGATTTTTTCGGAACGGTAATCCTTAGCGACACGGATTCCTGCATCGTCAAGCTGTTTTACAACGCTTTCGGCATAGTCTTCGTATTTTTCGGAAATAGGAAGGACCTTGACCTGAACGGGGCAGAGCCATGTAGGGAACATACCTGCGAAATGCTCGATAAGAATACCGATGAATCTTTCGATGGAGCCGAAGCATACTCTGTGGATCATAACGGGACGTTTCTTTGTTCCGTCTGGAGCCGTGTATTCCAGCTCAAATCTTTCGGGAAGCTGCATATCCAACTGAATCGTTCCGCACTGCCATGTTCTTCCGATAGCGTCTTTAAGATGGAAGTCGATTTTAGGTCCGTAGAAAGCGCCATCGCCTTCGTTTACGGCATAATCAAGGCCCAAATCCTCTAAAGCTCCTCTTAAGCCTTCCGTTGCCATTTCCCATTGCTCATCCGTTCCCATGCTGTCTTCGGGTCTTGTGGAAAGCTCCACATGATATTCGAATCCGAAAAGCTTGTAAACCGTATCGATAAGATTTACAACGCCTTTGATTTCGTCTCTTATCTGTTCGGGCGTCATGAAAATATGAGCATCGTCCTGAGTGAAGCATCTTACACGCATAAGTCCGCTTAAAGCGCCGCTTTTTTCGTGTCTGTGAACGATACCCAGCTCACCCATGCGCAAAGGCAGGTCTCTGTAAGAATGCATATCCTGTTTGTAAACAAGCATTCCGCCGGGACAGTTCATGGGTTTTATAGCATGGTCCACATCGTCAATTACAGTTGTATACATGTTTTCCTTATAATGATACCAGTGACCGCTTCTTTCCCAAAGAGCTCTGTCCAGAATAATGGGCGTCTGAATCTCTACATAGCCGGCTTTTTTGTGGATTTCGCGCCAGTATTTAATAAGCTCGTTCTTAATGATCATTCCGTTGGGAAGGAAGAAGGGGAATCCCTGTCCTTCGTCAAGAAGAGCGAAAAGCTTCAGCTCTTTGCCGAGTTTTCTGTGGTCACGCTTTTTAGCTTCTTCAAGCATTGTCAGATATGCTTCCAAATCGGCGTTCTTTGTATAAGCCGTGCCGTAAATTCTGGAAAGCATTTTGTTTTTCTCGCTGCCTCTCCAGTAAGCTCCCGCAACGCTCATAAGCTTGAAAGCTTTAATGGGTTTGGTGGACATAAGGTGAGGTCCTGCGCAGAGATCCGTAAAATCGCCCTGTTTGTAGAATGAAATGACAGCATCCTCGGGAAGGTCTTCGATCAGTTCAACCTTGTAGGGCTCGTTTCTTTCTTCCATGAATTTGATAGCATCGGCTCTGGGAAGCTCAAAACGCTCTAATTTAATGTTTTCCTTAACGATTTTCTTCATTTCCTTTTCCAGAAGCTCCAGCTCCTCAGGAGAGAATGGACGCTCTCTGTCGAAATCGTAATAGAATCCGTTATCTATGGAAGGACCGATTGCGAGTTTTACATCGGGATAAAGTCTTTTGACCGCCTGAGCCAGAATATGCGATGCAGTATGGTTGAAAGCTCTCTGTCCGTCGGGAGAATCGAATGTAAGGATATCAACCTCTGCGTCTCCCGAAACAACAAAACGCAAATCATGAACTTTTCCGTTTACCATTCCCGCGCACGCATTTCTTGCCAGACCTTCGCTGATGTTTTTTGCGATATCCAGGACTGAAACGGGTCCGTCAAACTGACGCACACTGCCGTCTTTTAATTTAATGTTTACCATAATATTTATCTCCTTTCAAATACAGGTTTGCAATATTGTTTGTAATTAAAGTGTTATAACTGAATTTCGAAAGCCTGTTTTGGCTTTTGAAATTAAAAATCCCTTTTTCCATACATTTCGTAAAGAAAAAGGGACGAAAAATCATATTTCCGCGGTTCCACCCGGATTCGAACAAAAATATTGTTCCTCATTTTAGCCTGTAACGGGGCGGACCGTGCTCTATTAAAGCAGAAAATATAAGGCGGTACGGACATTTCTTATCAAAAACGCTTCCAGCCAGGGCGTTTATCTCTGGGTGACATAGGGAACTCCGCTTGTCCTTAACATAGGTTATTATATCACATTGTTTGAATAAGTCAAACAAAATTTAATGTTTTTTATACACACGCACGGTTTCTATGCGTTTTTCTTCTGTTTTTTCCGATTTGAAGATATATCCGTCTATTTCAATGGATATATTTTCACCGTCTGCGGGAATGTGTCCCAGCTTGCTTATGAGAAGACCGCTCAATGTGTCATAATCGTCTGAAGCAAGGGGAATGCCCAGGATCTCCTCAACCTCGTCCAGATCCGTTGTGCCTTTAATAAGGTAAGTATCGTTTCCTTTTATTTCAATGGGATTTTCCTCGGAGTCATATTCATCCAAAATATTTCCTACGATTTCTTCCAGAAGGTCTTCCATTGTAACGATTCCTACAGTTCCGCCGTATTCATCGATTACAACAGCCAGATGGTTTTTCATTTTCTGCATTTCCTCGAAAAGCTCGTCTGTTTTTTTGGAAAAAGGAACGAAATAGGGCTCCATCATTATTTTCCGCAAATCAAAGTTTTCTCCGTTGACGTCCGTATTGTTGTTTATAACATATCTTGCCAGATCCTTGATGTGGATAATGCCCACAATATTGTCGATATTCTCCTCATAAACAGGGATCCTGGAGTATTTTTCCTCATTAATAATTGCCTTTATGTCCTCGAAATCGGCGTTGACGGAAATGGCTGTAATATCCGTTCTGTGAGTGGCGATGTCCTCAGCAGTTTTGGTGTCGAATTCGAAAATATTGTTGATCATTTCCTTTTCGTCCTCGTCGATGGTGCCTCTTTCCTCGCCGGCATCTACCATGAGGCGTATTTCCTCTTCCGTTATCTCGGAATTAAGCTCGTAAGGATTTACGCCGAACGCTTTCGAAATCATGTTGGATATAAATGTTGAAAGCTTTACCATAGGCGTTAAAAACACGGATATGCGGTTTATTCCTGCCATGGATGAGTTTATGAGCTCTTCGTTTTTCTTGAATCCGATTCTCTGGGGAACGAATTTTCCGCCGATGAGCATTATAAACGTCACAATAAGAAGTATTATGACGAATGAAAGAAACGCCGATAAAAATATGGAATATCTTTCGTTCCAGAAAAGGAAAAATCTGTGGAAAAATGTAAGCTCAACCAGCGCGATTGCGGAGAAAGACGAGAGCAGCTGACCGGTTTTCAGAGCGGATACCTTGAAGGGTATGTTCTGAAGGAATCTGTTCATTCGCTGAGCTTTTCTGTCTCCCGAATCCGCCAGCATTTTTATTCTTTTGTCGTTTATGGAGACCAGCGCGGTTTCCAGAGCATGGAAATATCCTGAAACAATAATAAGAACTATTGAAAGTATAATCGTGGTGTATTCCATATAGAAAAATTCCTTTCCAAAAAATAAGCACCGGATTTAGTCAGACAAATTTTTATCTGGAGTGAGAAAGGGGGGTAACCGGTGCTTTTAGAAAATGTGCAATTTAATTTGTATTTCCAGCAATCAGATTATTCATAAAGAGGATATTTTTTGGTAAGAGCGTCAACTCTTCTCAATGCCTCATCCTTGAATCCGTGGAAATCTTTCAATGTATTGTAAATAATATCCGCAATTTCAACCATGTCTTCTTCCTTAAGACCTCTTGTTGTAGCCGCGGGAGTGCCGAGACGCAGTCCGCTTGTTACGAAAGGAGTCTGAGGGTCGAAGGGGATCGTGTTTTTGTTGCAGGTAATGCGTACTTCGTCCAGAAGCTTTTCGGCTTCTTTTCCTGTCATGTCAAGCTTTCTTAAGTCAACCAGCATAAGGTGGTTGTCTGTTCCGCCTGAAACAATGTCCAGACCTCTTTCTATAAGAGCCTTGGAAAGAGCCTGAGCGTTTTTGAGGATCTGCTCGTTGTATGTTTTGAATTCCGGAGAAAGAGCCTCTTTGAAGCATACTGCTTTAGCTGCGATAATGTGGAGCAAAGGACCGCCCTGTGTTCCGGGGAAGATAGCCTTGTCCACTTTCTGCGCGAATTCCTTTTTGCAGAGGATAAGTCCGCCTCTGGGGCCTCTTAATGTCTTATGTGTTGTTGATGTAACGAAATCTGCATAAGGAACGGGTGAAGGATGAAGTCCTGTTGCCACAAGACCGGCGATGTGAGCGATATCAACCATCATGTAAGCTTCCGCTTCCTTGGCGATTTTGCTGATTCTTTCGAAATCTATTGTACGAGCGTAAGCGCTTGCGCCCACAACGATGAGTTTGGGTTTGTTTGCCAGTGCGATCTCTCTTAATTTATCGTAATCGAGGAAACCGTTGTCATCAACTCCGTAAGGGATTACGTTGAAGTATTTTCCGGAAATATTAACGGGGCTTCCGTGAGTAAGATGTCCGCCGTGGTCAAGGTTCATTCCCAAAATTGTATCGCCGGGCTCAAGAATTGAGAAATAAACAGCGATATTTGCCTGTGAACCGCTGTGAGGCTGAACATTGGCGTGCTCCGCGCCGAAAAGCTTTTTAGCTCTTTCAATAGCGATAGTTTCGATAATGTCAACCTTTTCGCATCCGCCGTAATAACGTTTTCCGGGGTAGCCTTCTGCATATTTATTAGTAAGATGAGAACCCATAGCCTGGATAACAGCCTTTGATACAAAGTTTTCGGAAGCGATAAGCTCTATATTCTGACGCTGTCTTGTGAGCTCTTCGCCCATTGCAGCCGCAACTTCGGGATCCACCTTGGCAATCTCCTCATAATCAAAAAAACTCATGATATTTCCTCCTTGAAAAATTCCTGATAATTTATAATTTGAAAAAAGTCACTTTTTATATTAATTTTCTTAAGTCTTCTCTCTGTTAAGAGTATAGTAATTATATCATACCCCAAACTGACAAATCAAACTTATTTTTGCCCATAAATATTTTTTGTTAATAAAGGTGAATAAATTTGTATATTAATGAATTTTTATGTGGATTATGTTTAGTTATATAAGAATTTTTGGGACAAACACCGATTTTTAGCACAAACATATTATAAAGAGAAATAGAATTAAATCAGGAGGAGCAAAAATAATGAGCAGTATTTTTGGTATGAGCGCTTCCGGAAACGGATGCGGATGTTCATCGGGAAAAACAGGCGAGGAGTGTATTCTTGCGCACAAAATATATGACCAGTGCAGAATGCAGGTCTGCCTTACGCCTTCCATTCTCGGAAGCTCAAAAGCGGCTGAAACAAAACCCTTATGCGGAGAAATAGTACAGGAAGGCGATATGATCGTTCCGCCCTCGAACACAGCTTCCGTGTCAGCAGAGCATTTGAGACTGAAAAGGATTTTTGTACTCAGCAAGAACCCCAATCCTTTCCGCTCCGGATACTGGGACATCGAGGTGCAGTTCCTTTTTGTTTACAAACTGGTTTTCAGAACTTCCGACAATATGGTGATAGACAGAATCTGGGCGCAGAGCACCTATAAAACAAAGGTGACTCTTTTCGGCTCCATGGGTACGGATATTGTATTCTCAACGGATATGTTCAATTTCGGAAGCGACTGCGCGGACAGCGATCCCTTCGTATGCGTGGAAGGCAAGGCTGTAGCGCTATCCGCTGAGCTTAAATATGCCGCCGCTAATAACTGCTGCAATAATTGCTGCGGCTGCGGAGGCTGTTGTAATAACTGCGGTAACTGCTGCAGCGACTGCTGCTGCGAAGACGACGCATCCGACGATCCTATCGGCGTTTCCGTAACAATCGGTCTTTTTGCAATAGTCAAGGTTATCAGATTCGTCAACCTTATGGTGCGCTCCAATGGCTGCTGTATGCCTGAGGAATGCGCGGAAACCAACATTTCTTCAGAGAATGTCTGCGATGTTTTCGACAATATGGAATTCCCCATGGACATTTTCTGTCCGCCTTGGGGAGGCCGCTATCAGGTAGAGTCCGCCATGATTTCCGATGATGACGACAATGACTGCGGATGCAGAGAAGTTTCCGATAATTCATGCTCTTCATGCTCGGCGCCCGCAAGAAGAAGAGGTTCTTCCCGCTGCGGAAGATAAAAAATATTTCGGTCAGGTGAAATATCCTGACCATTTTTTGTTAAAAAAGTAAGCTGAATAAGAGGAGAGTCAGCTGAATATCCTTTTCAGGAAAGTAAAATTTGGCTTTGCCAAGCTAAATATGCTTTCGTCGTAATGAAGTTTGCTCTGCAAATGAAGCGGTGCAAGTGCCTGAGAAAATGACCACATTAGTGTCAGAGGGCAAAAATATGAATTTTAGTCGATAACCTTGTGATACTTATTACACGGGTCAAGGGACATGGCGCCCTGCGGACGCAATGAATAATGAAGTCGGGCTTCGCCCTGATGAATAATGAATAATTGTTGTCAAAATCCGCCTGCGGCAGATTTAATTTATGTGCTTCGCACTGAATAAAGTGTTTTTTAAAAAATCAGATTTTCAACCAGCCTGATAATAGCCTGTAAAACTACCCTCGCATATTACACGGGTCAAGGGATGAAATCCCTTGCGGGTTCTCAGGGCAGAGCCCTGAGCCGCCGGAGGCACCTGCAGAGCCCTGAGCCGCCGGAGGCACCTGGAGCCATATTTATATTGACTTTGGAGAAAAAATATAAATATCTACATTGAAAAAGGACTAAATCCAACAGATTTACCAAAATACCATAATAAACAGGTAAAACCTGTGTAAAAATTGAGATTTTTTCCGATTTTTGCGTTAAATATATTACTTGAAATGGCTTTTGTTAAAAGCTATAATTAAACTAAGATATTATACACTTTCGACAGAAAGGAGATTTAAAATGTCTGACTTTGAAACTGGAAAAAACTATTTCGGGTTCAGCCTCGAAAGAAAGGAATATATTTCGGATATAAGAGCCGAAGGCCACCTTTTTACCCACGAAAAAACAGGTGCGCGGCTGTTTTACGCCAAAACAAAGGACAATAACAAGGTGTTTTTCGCCGCATTCCGCACTCCTCCGAAAAACAGCTGCGGAACAGCCCATATTATAGAGCATTCCGTCCTCTGCGGCTCGAAAAAATATCCCGTTAAGGAGCCATTTAACGAGCTTGCCAAAGGCTCTTTGAATACATATCTGAACGCGATGACCTATTCCGATAAAACGGTTTATCCCATAGCCAGCACAAACGACAAGGATTTCGACAATCTGAAAGACGTTTATCTGGACGCGGTATTCAGCCCTCTCATATACGACAGGGAAGAGATATTCCTCCAGGAAGGCCATCATTTTGAGTCGGACGAAAACGGCAGTCTGGATGTAAGCGGAGTTGTATACAACGAAATGAAGGGCGCCTATTCAGACCCCAACGACGCGTTGGTGAACGCCATAAGCAGAGGCCTTTTCAAGAACTCGCCCTATAAATACGATTCCGGCGGCAATCCGGAAAACATACCTGAGCTTACCTATGAGGAATTCCTTGATTTCCACAGAAAATATTACCATCCGTCCAACTGCTTCTTCTATTTCTACGGAGATATGGACATGGAAAAAGAGCTGAAGGATCTGCAGGAAAATTATCTTTCGGCATATGAAATGGGAGAAAAGGCGGAAAGAATCGGAACTGATGAATCAGCGGAAGAATTCGTAAAGGGCAAATACTTCGTTTCCTCGGAAGAGGATCTGAAGGACAACTGTATGTACGCATACACAAAAACCTGCGGACTGGCGTCGGACAGCTTCGAAGCCCTTTCGGTAAGCGTTCTCAACGACATACTTATGGGAAATAACAGCTCACCTTTGAAAAAAGCCCTTATAGAAAGCGGAATATGCAAGGATACTTTAAGCTGGGCCAGCACGGACACATACGAGATGTTCATAACATTCGCGGGCAGAAAATGCACTCCAGAAAAAGAAGACGAGTTTTATGAACTGGTGGAAAAAACTCTCGTAAAAGTCTGCAAAAACGGCATAGACAGAGACCTTATAGAATCCACTATAAATTCACAGCTTTTCTATGTTCGGGAAGAGGATTTCGGATACAGGCCCAAGGGCTTGAGATACGGACTTAATATGGCTGACGCATGGCTCCACGGAGGAGACCCCTTTGAGGCGCTGAAGGAAAAATCCGGCTTGGAAAAGCTTCGTGAATTAGGTAAAAACGGATATTTTGAAGACCTTATCAGGAAATACCTGATTGAAAATAAACGAGTAACAAAAACAGCCCTTTATCCCGACACGGAAGTGGAAAAGGAAAAGGATAAAGTATACAGACAGAAGATGGAGGATTACAAAAACTCTCTTTCGGAAGCGGACCTGGCCGCAATAAAGAAAAAAGCGGAAGACCTTAAGGAATTCCAGGAAACTCCTGATGAAAAAGAGGATCTGGAAAAAATCCCCATTATAGAAATAAAGGATATAGATCCCAACGCCTACAAACCGGAATATTCGATGATTGACGGCGGTTTTGACGGCATTTTCGTTCCCCTTGAGACAGAGGGCATGGAATATGTAAAGCTGATGTTCAATCTGGACGGCATATCCGATGAGGAAGGCCGATGGCTGGGATTTCTTGGAAACGTTCTGGGCAGCGCCCCTACGGAATCCTATTCATATGAAACTCTGCCCATTGCGGTGGATACCTACACAGGCGGAGTAACAGCGGGAATAACGCTTTTCTCCAAAAAAGGCGGTCCCGTGAAGAAATTCATGGTTCTTGAATCCAAAGCCATGGAGGAAAACAGGGAAAGGCTTTTCGAGATCCTGAACGAGATTTTATTCACGTCCGTATTTGACGATACAGATGTTATGAGGAAGATTCTGGATAAGAAGATCTCCGCTCTGGAGAACATACTTCTCGTAAACGGCCACGTTGAGGCGATCAGAAGAAGCCTTGAGGATTTAAGCGAATCCGAGCATTACAGAGGCTATTCCATGAGCACGGACAAGCTCATATTCATGAGAGGTTTAAGGGAAAATCCTGATGAAATTGCGGATAAACTGAAATCTCTAGCGGAGAGGCTGTTTACAAAAGCCAACCTTTTCGTATTAATCGGAGGAGAAGAGAAAATACTCCCCGACATGAAAGAATATGTTTCGAAGATTTACGAAAAGCTTCCGGAAGGCAGAAAGCCTGAAAATGCCGATAAATTCGAAGGCCGAGGCAGGAAGACCGCTCTCGTTGCCCCGTCAATAGTAATGTATAACGGAGCGGCGGCGGATTACGCAAAGGCTGGAATAGAATACAATGGTCACATGGATGTGGCGGTAAATATAGTGAATCTTCAGTATCTATGGAACAAAGTCAGAGTTGTGGGCGGAGCCTACGGCTGCGGATCTGCTATACGGAAAGATGGATTTGTATACTTCTATTCCTACAGGGATCCCAATATAGATTCCACATTCGAAACTTTTGCCCAAACAGGTCAATTCCTGCGGGATTTCCAATGCGATGAAAGAGAAATGGCAAAATTCATTATAGGAACCATAAATTCCATAGACAAACCAAAAACAAACAGTGATAAACTGCAGGAAGCTCTCAGATTTTACATGCTTGATGTGGATTATGCCCGGGAACAGAAAACCAGAGGCGAGATTCTTTCCACAAAAATTAAGGATATAAATGAGAGCGCGAAGGTTTTCGAAACGGTTTCAGGCCTTGAAAACATATGCGCAATAGGAGCTGAAATGCTGATAGATAAGAGTAAAACGAAGTTTGACGTTAAGGAAAAACTTATTTAAGGAGAGATTATTATGGGACTCAATTACAAGGATGCCGGCGTAGACGTTGAAGCGGGCTACAAGGCAGTTAAGCTCATGAGCGAGCATGTAAAAAGCACCTTCGGCAAAGAGGTGCTGACGGATATAGGAGGATTCGGCGGACTTTACTCCATAGCCGGATATTCCATGAAGGAACCTGTTCTTGTTTCGGGAACGGACGGCGTAGGAACCAAGCTGAAAATCGCTTTTTCTATGGACAAGCATGATACAGTCGGAATCGACTGCGTTGCAATGTGCGTAAACGACATTATCTGTCTGGGAGCGACTCCTTTGTTTTTCCTTGATTATATTGCCTGCGGAAAAAACGAGCCGGAAAAAATTGCGGAGATCGTTAAAGGCGTAGCGGAAGGCTGCCGCCAGTCCGGAATGGCTCTCATAGGCGGAGAAACAGCGGAAATGCCCGGATTCTATACAGAGGACGAGTACGACATGGCAGGCTTTGCGGTAGGAATCGTGGACAGAGCCGAAATCATAGACGGAAGCAAAATCAAAGAAGGCGACGTTTTAATAGGTCTTCCTTCCAGCGGACTTCATTCCAACGGATATTCCCTCGCAAGAAAAATTTTCAACCCTCAAAAGGAGAATATAAACAATAAAATCGAAGGTCTGGACAAATCAATCGGAGAAGCTCTTATTGTTCCCACAAAGATTTATGTCAAGGAGATCCTTTCCCTTATCAAAGAGGTTGAGGTTAAGGGTATAAGCAATATTACAGGCGGCGGATTTTACGAAAACATTCCCAGAATGTTCCCCAAAGGAAAGAATTTCTGCGCCGAGATAAAAAAAGGCACATGGCAGATTCCTGAAGTATTCAATGTTATGGGACGTCTCGGCGGAGTTTCCGAAAAGGATATGTTCAACACATTCAATATGGGTATAGGAATGGTAATCGCCGTATCTCCCGAAAATGCCGAAAAAGCAGTGGACGCGCTTAAAAAAGCAGGCGGAGACGGTTATATAATAGGAAAAGTTACGGTTAATGAAAGTGAGACAGTATCATGGTCAGAATAGGAGTGCTTGTTTCCGGCGGAGGAACTAATTTGCAGGCGATAATCGATAATATAAAAAGCGGATATATTTCCAGCGGCGAAATAGCTGCGGTGGTAAGTTCCAAAGAAGGAGCCTTTGCCCTTGAAAGAGCAAAAAACGCCGGTATACCCGGGAAAGTTATCGCGAGAAAGAGCTTCCCTTCGGAAGATGAATATGAAGAAGAAATGATAAGGCATTTTAAATCATACAATGTCGAGCTTATAGTCCTTGCGGGATTTATGACGATTTTAAGCGGAAAATTTATTAATGCCTATAAAAACAGAATAATAAATGTGCATCCGGCGCTTATTCCCTCATTCTGCGGAGACGGCTTTTACGGACTTAAGGTCCACGAAGCGGCCTTGGCAAAAGGAGTGAAGGTAACGGGAGCCACGGTGCATTTTGTAACTGAGGAAACGGACGCAGGTCCCATTATTCTCCAGAAAGCGGTGGATGTAGAGGATGACGATACGCCTGAAATACTGCAGAAAAGAGTAATGGAGCAGGCAGAATGGAAAATACTTCCCGAAGCGGTAAAGCTCTTCACGGAAGGCAGACTGGAAGTCAGAGATAATAAGGTTTGGAGGAAAAAATAATGAAGGTTTTAGTTGTAGGCAACGGAGGACGCGAGCATGCCATAATCTGGAAGCTGAAACAGAGTCCCCTTGTAGATGAAATTTACTGCGCGGCAGGCAACGCGGGAATCGGACTGGACGCGAAGCTGGTTCCCATACAGCCCATGGAAATAGAAAAAATGGCGGATTTCGCAGAAGAAAATAAAATTGATTTTACTGTAATCGGAATGGATGACCCTCTTGCGGCAGGTATAGTTGATGTATTTGAAGGCAGAGGCCTGAAGGTTTTCGGCCCTAGAAAAAATGCCGCTGTAATCGAGGCAAGCAAGGTCTTTTCCAAAAATCTCATGAAAAAATACGGCATCCCTACGGGAGCCTACGAGGTTTTCGGCGATTATGATTCTGCTTATAAATACTGCGAGACTTCAAAATATCCCCTTGTTGTTAAGGCTGACGGTCTTGCTTTGGGAAAAGGCGTTCTTATCTGCGAAACATTTGAGGACGCGAAGGACGCTCTTACAGAGATCATGCTGGACAAAAAATTCGGAGACTCCGGAAACAATGTCGTAATCGAAGAATTCCTCACAGGACCGGAGGTTTCCGTGCTTTCGTTCTGTGACGGAAAAACCGTAAAGCCCATGGTTTCCGCTCAGGACCACAAGAGAGCCATGGATAACGATAAGGGCCTCAACACAGGCGGAATGGGAACATTCTCTCCCGGAAGGATTTATACGGACGAGCTTGCGGCTGAGTGCATGGAAACAATTTATAAACCTACGGTAGCCGCAATGGCCGCAGAAGGAAGACCCTTCAAAGGAATCCTCTATTTCGGACTTATGCTCACTCCCAATGGAGTAAGAGTGCTTGAGTACAATGCCCGTTTCGGAGACCCCGAGGCTCAGGTTGTCCTTCCTCGTCTCAAAACCGACCTTATGGAGATTTTCCTTGCGGTTGAGGAGGAAAGACTGGACAAAATCGACATAGAATGGTACGACAACGCCGCAGCGTGCGTAATTCTTGCCAGCGGAGGCTATCCCGAGGATTATAAAAAAGGCTATGAGATCACAGGTCTTGAAAAGCTTGCGGGCAGAGACGACATAGTTGTTTTCCATGCGGGAACAGCTGAAAAGGACGGCAAAATCGTTACAAACGGCGGAAGAGTATTAGGTGTTACAGGTATCGGAAAGGATATGACCGAAGCTATTGAAAAGGCCTATGAAGGCGTAAAGCTTATCGATTTCAAGGATAAGCATTTCAGAACCGATATAGGTAAAAAATATTTCCTTTAACACAGAAAAATTGTAAAGATTGTGTAAAATTGTTTTTTAGCCCATTCACTAAAAAAGATATAACCAAAATTCCTATAATACGCAGGGGTTTTGCGAGGCGCGCAATAAAAAAATGAAAAATAAAAAAGTTTGTTTTTTGTGCATATAATACAAAAAAGATAGTTAGAAAAATGGATTTTCGAAGGTTTATATTGAAAATATACACATAAAAAAAGGCTATGTATTAAAAACTGAACAATAGACAAAAAAATTGAAAAAAATACCCGTAAAGGCGGATTAATTGACAAATTGGAGCAGTTTGTTATACTTAATGTGATGGTGCGAAAATTTTATTTTACCTTAATTTAATTACAGGAATAAGATTTTTAAAAAATTCAAGTGTTTTTAGAAACTTAATGAAATACAGGAGGAATTATTATGGCTAAAATTATGAAAACCATGGACGGTAATGAAGCAGCCGCATACGCTTCATATGCCTTTACTGAAGTTGCCGGCATTTATCCCATCACGCCTTCTTCTCCTATGGCAGAGAAAGTAGACGAATGGTCGGCAAACGGCAAAAAGAATATTTTCGGACAAACGGTAAAAGTTGTTGAACTCCAGTCTGAAGGCGGAGCGTCAGGTACAGTGCACGGTTCTCTTCAAGCCGGAGCCCTGACAACCACATATACAGCTTCTCAGGGACTTTTGCTTATGATTCCCAATATGTATAAAATGGCCGGCGAGCTTCTTCCCGGCGTAATGCACGTAAGTGCCAGAGCTTTATCAACACACGCTCTTTCAATTTTCGGAGACCACTCGGACGTAATGGCCTGCCGTCAAACAGGTTTCGCAATGCTTGCGTCAAACAGTGTTCAGGAAGTAATGGATTTAGCGGCAGTTGCTCATCTTTCTGCAATCAAATCCAGAATTCCTTTCCTTCATTTCTTTGACGGATTCCGTACATCTCATGAAATTCAGAAAATAGAATGTCTCGATTACAGAGACCTTGAAAAACTTGCTGATTTCGATGAAATCGCAAAATTCAGAAAAAGAGCTCTCAATCCCGAACATCCTGTGCTGAGAGGTTCCGCTCAGAATCCTGATATTTATTTCCAGGGCAGAGAATCTTCCAACAAGTTTTATGATAAAGTTCCGGATATTGTTGCTGAATACATGAACGAAATCAGCAAATTAACAGGCAGAAACTATAAACCTTTCAACTTCTACGGACATCCCGAAGCAGAAAGAGTTGTTGTAGCTATGGGTTCTGTTTGCGAAGCGGCTGAAGAAGTGGTTGACTTCCTTATGGAAAAGGGAGAAAAGGTAGGACTTATCAAAGTTCATCTTTACCGTCCTTTCTCAGTTAAATATCTTCTGGATGTTCTTCCTCAGAGCGCAACAAAGATTGCCGTTCTGGACAGAACAAAAGAATCCGGTTCATTTGGCGAACCTTTATTCCTTGATATAGCGGCAGCATTGGCTGAATGCAGACCCGGACTTATGGTTATCGGCGGACGTTATGGATTAGGTTCAAAGGATACTGACCCTGATCAGATCGTTGCAGTATTTGAAAACCTTAAACTTGACAGACCCAAAAATCACTTCACAATTGGTATTGTGGATGACGTTACACACCTTTCTCTTGATGTTAAACCCGTATTCGATATGGATGACGACAGCACGATCAGCTGCAAATTCTGGGGTCTCGGCTCAGACGGTACAGTCGGAGCAAACAAAAACTCCATTAAGATTATCGGTGACTACACAGACAAATACGCTCAGGCATATTTCTCATACGATTCCAAGAAATCCGGCGGTGTAACACAGTCTCACCTTCGTTTCGGCGACAACGCAATAAGATCCACATATCTTGTGCAGGATGCGGACTTCGTTGCGTGCCATAAACAGGAATATATCTATAATTACGATATAGTTAATGATATTAAAGAAGGCGGAACATTCCTTCTCAACACGGTATGGGCCCCTGAAGAACTTGAGGATAAGCTTCCCGGCGATATGAAGAGAGTTCTTGCCGAGAAACACATTAAATTCTACATTATCAACGGTACAAAGATCGCTAAGGAGATCGGTCTGGGCAACAGAGTAAACTCCGTTCTGCAGGCAGCTTTCTTCTAACTCAGCGAGATTATTCCCATTGACGACGCTGCCAACTATATGAAACAGGCTATTAAGAAATCCTACGCTAAGAAAGGCGAAAAGGTTCTTAATATGAACTATCAGGCAGTTGATAAAGGTATTGAGGGCGTTGTAGAGATTCCCGTTCCCGAAGAATGGGCAGAATGCGTTTCCGAACCCGTTCGCGAGGAAAATCTTCCCGATTACGTAAGAAATATCATGAAACCCATGAACGCTCTTAAGGGCGACAGCCTTCCCGTAAGTACATTTATCGGATATGAAGACGGTACAGTGCCTCCCGGAACATCAGTATACGAAAAGAGAGGTATTGCGGTTGAGCTTCCCGAATGGAATCCCGAAACCTGTGTTGAATGTAACCAGTGTTCATATGTATGTCCTCATGCGGCAATCAGACCTTTCCTTCTTTCTGAGGAAGAGGTTGCGGACGCTCCCGAAAAATTTGTTACAATTGACGCTGAGCTTTCCGACCTTGAATATTACAGCTTCAGAATTCAGGTAAGTCCTCTGGACTGCGTAGGCTGCGGAACCTGTGTAAACATCTGTCCTACAAAGACCAAATCTATCGTTATGAAACCCGCTGAAACCCAGCAGGATCAGATCGAAAACTGGGAATATGCGGTTAACCTTTCATATAAACCCAAGTCAACAGCTGTTGTTACAGTAAGAGCAAGCCAGTTCTCACAGCCTCTTCTTGAGTTCTCCGGAGCATGCGCAGGCTGCGGCGAGACACCTTACGCTAAGCTTTTAACACAGCTTTTCGGCGACAGAATGTATATAGCAAACGCAACAGGCTGTTCATCGATCTGGGGCGGCAGCTCGCCTACCAACCCTTACACAACCAACAGAAAAGGACAGGGTCCCGCGTGGGCTAACTCACTTTTCGAGGATAACGCAGAGTTTGGATTCGGTATGTATACAGCCGTAAAACATATCAGAGAAGGCATCAAGGAAAAACTTGAAAGACTTATCGATATTTCAGATTCAGAACTTATTACGGCGAAAGCTAAAGACTGGATCGCCAATATGGATAACGGAAGCACCAGCAGATATTTCTCAACATCTCTTCTTGCATCTCTTAAGAGATACCACAATGCGGGCAGAGAAGCAAAAGAAATCATTTCCTACATTATGGAAAACAAAGAATATCTCGTTAAGAAATCCCACTGGATCCTTGGCGGAGACGGCTGGGCTTACGATATCGGCTACGGCGGACTGGATCACGTTCTTGCTTCAGGCGAGGATGTAAACATTTTCGTATTCGATACAGAGGTTTACTCAAATACAGGCGGTCAGGCTTCAAAATCAACGCCTACAGGCGCTGTTGCACAGTTTGCGGCTTCCGGTAAGAGAACAAAGAAGAAAGACCTTGGCATGATGGCAATGTCCTATGGTTATGTATATGTAGCTCAGGTTGGTATGGGCGCTAAACCTTCACAGCTGAGCAAGGCTTTAATCGAGGCTGAAGCATATCACGGACCTTCACTCATCATCGCGTACGCTCCTTGTATCAACCACGGTATTGACGGCGGTATGATGAACTCACAGAACCAGATCAAGAGAGCTGTTGACCACGGATACTGGCATCTGTACAGATATAACCCTGATCTTAAGAATGAAGGAAAGAATCCTTTCGTACTGGATTCTCAGCCTCCTAAAAAACCTTTCAGAGAGTTTATCGAAACAGAGACACGTTATATGGCTCTCAAGAGAACATTCCCCGATATCGCGGAAGAACTCTTTGAAAAACTTGAAAAAGACGCGAAAGAACGTTATGAAACATATAAACGTCTTGCAGACGGATACAATGTTCCTGCAAAAGAGTAATTTTTAAGATAAAATTAATATGAAATAAAAATAAGGCGGTATGGCTTAAAGCTGTACCGCTTTTAACATCCAAAAAATGCTCCACTTTGTGCCGGAATTTTGAGTGCTCAGAGAATATTTCCGAAAAATGGCAATGGATTTTCAGCCTTATCCTTAATTATATATATGATTTGTTTTTATTATGGAAAGTTTTCAAAATTTTTTGTGGGCAGACTATTATGTTCGTGATATAATAAAATGATAGATTATAAAAATATGAGGAGGTGAGGTTTTTGAGTGTAGAGTTTACCCATTTGCATGTCCACACGGAGTATTCTCTTCTGGACGGCTCTGCCAAGATAAGAGAACTGGTGGACAGAGCCAAAGAGCTGGGAATGAGTTCCCTGGCAATAACGGACCACGGCGCCATGTTCGGTGTTGTTGAGTTTTACAAGGCGGCAAAAGAAGCCGGAATCAAACCCATAATCGGTTGCGAAGTATATGTTGCCAATGGCTCCAGATTCGAGAAAAATTCCAAAACGGCGGCATATTATCATCTCATACTTCTTGCAGAGAATCAGGAAGGTTACCAGAATCTTATAAAGCTGGTTTCTCTGGGGTATACGGAAGGGTTTTACTACAAGCCCAGAGTTGATATGGAGCTCCTCAAAAAATATCACAAAGGCCTCATAGCCTCCAGCGCCTGCCTTGCGGGAGCGGTTGCCCGTGCAGTTCTAAACGAGTCTTATGAAAAGGCGAAAGAAGTCGCGCTGGAGTATAAAGAGATTTTCGGAGACGGAAATTTCTTCCTTGAGCTTCAGGACCATGGCTATCCGGAGCAGAAACGGGTGAACCGGGCATTGATAAAAATGAGTGAGGAAACGGAAATCCCTCTTATCTGCACCAATGACAGCCATTATATATATGCGGAGGACGCGCCTTCCCATGATGTTCTTCTCTGTATCCAGACGGCAAAGACCGTTGACGATGAAGACAGAATGAGATACGAAGGCGGACAGTTTTACCTGAAATCTCCTCAGGAAATGCAGTATCTTTTCCCTGATCATCCCGAGGCTCTGGAAAATACGATGAAAATAGCCGAAAGGTGCAATGTGGAGTTTGTTTTCCATGAAATGAAGCTCCCCGAATACGATGTTCCCGATGGCAAAACTGCCAGCGAATATCTGCGAGAGCTTTGTTTTGAGGGCTTTAAGAGAAAATATAACGATGACCCCAAACTTAAGGAGCGTCTCATGTATGAGATAGAAACCATCGAAAGCATGGGCTTTGTGGACTATTTCCTTATAGTGTGGGATTTCATAAATTACGCGAAACGGAACAATATAATGGTAGGTCCCGGCAGAGGCTCTGCCGCAGGAAGTGTGGTTTCCTACTGTCTGGACATAACTGAAATTGACCCCATTAAATACGGCCTGATTTTCGAGCGTTTCCTCAATCCCGAAAGAATAAGCATGCCTGATATCGACGTGGATTTCTGCTACGAAAGACGTCAGGAAGTTATAGATTATGTTGTTGAAAAGTACGGAGAGGACAGAGTTGCCCAGATTGTGACCTTCGGAACTCTCGCGGCCAGAGCGGCAATAAAAGACGTAGGCAGAGCTCTTGCCATGCCTTTTAACGATGTAAACCGAATATCAAAAATGATACCTTCGGAAGTCAAAATTACCATTAAGAAAGCTCTTGCCATGAACAGTGAGCTGGCGGCAGCGTATGAAAACGAAGAAGATGTGCGCAATCTTCTGGATACCGCCATGAGACTGGAAGGACTTCCCAGACATACATCAATGCACGCTGCTGGAGTCGTTATATGCAAGAAGCCGGTTATGGAATATGTTCCCTTAAGCGCAAATGACGGAGTGGTAACAACTCAGTTCACAATGGGGAACATCGAAGAGCTGGGACTTCTGAAAATGGACTTTCTGGGTCTCAGAAACCTTACGGTAATTCAGGACACGGAAAGAGAAATAAAGCGTACAAGAGGAATTGACATAGATTTTTCGGAAATTCCTAATGATGATAAAAATGTATACAATATGATAGCCCAAGGGAAGACCGATGGTGTATTCCAGTTGGAAAAAAACGGCATGAAGCAGTTCATGAAGGAGCTGAAGCCGGAGAGGATAGACGACCTTATTGCGGGGATCTCCCTGTACCGTCCGGGCCCCATGGAGTTTATACCAAAATATGTAAAATGCAAAAACGGCGGCGAGGAGATCACATACACTCACAAAGCCCTTGAGCCTATACTGAAGGACACATACGGCTGTATAGTCTATCAGGAGCAGGTAATGCAGATAGTCCGCGATTTGGCGGGATATTCTCTTTCCAGAAGCGACCTTATCCGAAAGGCCATGAGCAAGAAAAAGGCTGATGTTATGGCGGAGGAAAGGAAAGACTTCATCGAAGGCTGTAAGAAAAACAACATCCCCAAAGATGTTGCAAACAGAATCTTCGACGAAATGACGGATTTTGCGGCCTATGCATTCAACAAGAGCCACGCGGCGGCATATTCTGTTCTGAGCTATCAAACGGCATGGCTGAAATATTATTATCCCGTAGAGTTCATGGCGGCTCTCATGAGCTCCGTAATGGACAATACGGACAAATTGTCGGGATATATCTCAGAGTGCAAAAAAATCGGCATAGAGCTTCTTCCGCCGGATGTAAACAAAAGCTTTTCCCGATTTACAGTGGAGGACGGCAAGATACGCTTCGCTCTGAGCGCAGTAAAAAATGTGGGCAAAGCGGCGATTCTGGCTATGGAAAAGGAACGTTCCGCGGGAGGAGATTTTAAGAGCTTTACGGATTTCATCCGAAGAATGGGCGGAGGCGAGATCAACAAAAGATGTATTGAAAGCCTCATAAAAGCCGGAGTTTTTGATTCTTTGGGCGGAAAAAGGTCCCAGTATATGGCTGTTTATAAAGATATTCTGGACGGACTTGTTCAGGAGAGGAAGAAAAATATAGAAGGCCAGATGAACCTTTTTGATATGGAAGAAGTCAGGGAGGACACGGAAAAGCTTCCGGAAATCAGCGAGTTTTCACCAAGAGAAAAGCTTTCCATGGAAAAAGAGGTTCTGGGAATATACTTAAGCGGACATCCTCTTTCAGAGTATGAGAATATATTGAAGTCAAGAGTCAACTGCTCCGGAAAGGACTTTTATATAGATGAATCGGAAGAAAATCCGGAAAAAGACAATTTAATTGAAGACGGAAAACAGGTTGTTTACGGCGGCGTAATAAACGCCAAATCCGTGAAATACACAAAAAACAATAAAGCAATGGCGTTTCTGACAGTAGAGGATATGCAGGGAGAGGTAGAAGTAATCGTTTTCCCTGATCTTTACGAAAGCGTCATGAGCAAAATTTCCGTAGAAAACGTAATTCTTGTGGAGGGAAGAGCCTCGGTTTCATATAATGAAGCAAAAATCGTGGCCAATTCCATAAACCTGCTGGATTCGGATGAAAAATACGAGGAACAGCCTCTGGTTTGCTCTGTAGGAATTATTGTTGGCGAAAACGGGAATTCTTTAAAGGATATAATTCCTCTTCTTTCGGAACATAAGGGGAATATACCGGTATACATTTACGATTTGAAAACCAAAAGGAAGCTGAAGGCCCAAAGGGAGCTCTGGGTGGACGCAGGAGATGAATTTTTAGGCAAAGCCCGCAGTCTTTTGGGAGAGAAGAACGTAGTAGTTAAAAATTTGTAATTTATGTCAGGAGGCAGAATGTATATGGAAGAGAAAAAAGAAAAGAAAATCGGAGTATTAACAAGCGGAGGCGACGCTCCCGGAATGAACGCCGCAATAAGAGCGGTCACAAGAGCGGCTATTTATAACGGAATAAAGGTTATTGGCATAAACAAAGGCTATTCGGGACTTTTAAAGGGCGATATTTCCGAGCTTTCCAGATACGATGTTGCGGATATTATCGGCCGCGGCGGCACATTCTTAAGAACATCCAGATGTCCCGAAATGCATACAGAGGAAGGTGTTGACAAAGCGGCGCTGGTATGTCAGGTTTTAGGTCTTGACGCTCTGGTTATCATCGGAGGCGACGGCTCGTTCAAAGGTGGAAGAGACCTTGCCAAAAAAGGTGTAAACGTTATCGGAATTCCCGCTACAATCGACCTGGACGTAAATTGCACAGAATATACCATAGGCTTTGATACGGCAGTAAACACAGGAACCGAGGCTATAAGCAGATTAAAGGATACATCCGCGTCCCATGAAAGATGTTCCGTAGTAGAGGTCATGGGCCGTCAGAAAGGTTCCATCGCTCTCTGGTGCGCTATGGGCTGCGGTGCTGAAGAGGTCATCATTCCCGAGGAAAACGATGTAATCGACAAGAATAAGATTATCGAGCAGATTCTGGAAAACCGCCACAAAGGCAAACTCCATAACGTTATTATTGTTGCAGAAGGTGTAAGAGGAAGCACGCAGCTTGCGGAAGACATCGAGCTGATTACAGGCATTGAAACCAGAGTAAGCGTTCTGGGACATCTTCAGAGAGGCGGAATCCCCACAGCTATGGACAGAATGCGCGCATCCATGATGGGATACAAGGCTGTTGAGGCATTTATGGAAGGTAAAAAGAATGTTGTTATAGCATACAACAAGGGCGAATATCAGGTTATAGACCTTTTTGAGGCTCTCGAAATGGAATACAAGTATGACGATACGCTTTATAAAGTAGTAAAAATGATTAAGTGATTAAAACTGATTTTAAACCGTGCTTTTCGGAGTACGGTTTTTTATTTTGGTATGTTTTTTTCTTGCCATCGGGTAAAAAATATTTCCAAACACATTGTCATTGGGCGCCAAATGTTATATAATCCTAAAAAAGATTACATCAGACGATTCGGCTGTGTTCGACGTAGTTTTTTGAACGAATCAAGCCGGATCTTGCCTGTAAAACATATAAAAGGGGAGATGAAAAATGGGCGCGCCCGAAGTATGGTTTCCCAATCTGGGAATTGAAATACACGAGCTGGATACAGTTGCATTTGAGCTTTTTGGAAGAACGGTTTACTGGTACGGCTTCCTCATATGCATAGGCGTTATATTGGCGGCGCAGATAGCGATTTTCGAGATCTGGCACAGAGGAGAGAGCGAAGACGACTATCTCAATGTAGGAGTAGTGGGACTCATAGTCAGCGTAATCTTCTCCAGGCTTTATTATGTGATATTTTCATGGGACTATTATAAGAATAATCTGGATAAGATTTTCGCCATAAGAGAAGGCGGTCTGGCCGTTTATGGCGGCGTTATCGGAGCCATTCTAACGGCATATATCTGGACCAGGATGAAAAAGAGAAGCTTTCTGGAGCTTATGGATATATTCATTCCCGGCTTCCCCATAGCCCAGGCAATAGGCCGATGGGGCAACTTCTTCAACAGAGAAGCTTTCGGAGGGTACTCCAACGGGCTTTTCGCCATGAGATATATTGCCGACCAGGCAAAGTCTGTATCAGAAGAGCTTATGGATAAGGCAATATACGCCAGAGGCGCCACATACATTCAGGTCCATCCCACATTCCTCTATGAATGCATCTGGAATGTGTGCGTTTTCATTGTTCTTATGATTTTTCGCCACAAGAAAAAATTCGAAGGCCAGCTTACGGCTATGTACCTTATAGGATACGGCTGCGGAAGAATCTGGATAGAAGGCCTGAGGACGGACCAGCTCCTTGTCGGTTCAACCAATATTGCAGCCTCCCAGGTGTTATCAGGAATTTTGATAGTTATAGGAATTCTGCTGTTTTATTTCGGATTAAAAAAAATAAAAATTAAAAAAAGCTTAAATATTACGGAAAAAAGTTAAATTTTGTTTGTTTTTTGCATAAAAATTAAAAAAATATTATGAGAAATGTTCCTTGTTTTTTATATAATACAAGGAATTTTTTTATATTCCGGCTATTGAAAAAATGTTGCAAAAGTGAGATAATTTATTACGTAAATATTGATTAAATTTTAAATCCTTTTCCAATTTATTTTTAAAATTTTTTCTTGCTATTTTATATTAAATATATTACAATGATAGAAACAAGTGGCACAAAGTGGATGAAAGTGGTTCAAAACATCCGAAAATGGAAAAGGAGGTGCAGAAAAGATGTTTCTTGGTGAGATCAGCCATTCCCTTGATTCAAAAGGAAGAATAGTCATTCCTTCAAAGTTCAGAGAAGAATTAGGGTCCAATTTTGTTATTACAAAAGGTTTAGATAAATGTCTTTCTGTATATCCTGCTTCCGAATGGAAAGTTTTTGAAGAAAAGCTTAAAACACTCCCCGTCAGCAGCCACGAGGCGAGGAAGTTCACCAGATTTCTTTTCTCCGGTGCCGTTGAGTGCGAGCCGGACAAGCAGGGCAGGATCCTTCTTCCCCAGAACCTGAGAGATTATGCCGGCATAAAAGATGAAATTGTTTCTATCGGAGTCAACAACAAAATAGAGATCTGGAACAAGCAGTGCTGGACGGATTATAATGACGAAGAAAATTATATTGACGCCGAGCTTGCTGAAAAAATGAATGAATTCGGAATTTAATTTCGGATGAAAGCGAGGAATATATGGAATTCAACCATATTTCGGTTTTACTGAAAGAAAGTATAGATTTCCTCAATATAAAACCGGAAGGCTTTTATGTGGACGGTACTCTGGGCGGAGGAGGCCATTCCGAAAGGATTCTCCAAATGCTTCAAACCGGAAAGCTTATAGCCTTTGACAGAGATAAAGATGCCATTGAAGCAGCCGAAAAAAGGCTTGCTCAATATAAAGATAAATTAATCATAGTACATGATAATTTCAGGAATCTCAAAGAGAATCTTGAAATTTTAAAAATAGACAAGGTGGACGGAATAATCCTTGATCTCGGAGTTTCGTCATACCAGCTGGACACAGCCGAAAGAGGTTTTTCCTATTCATACGACGCGCCTTTGGATATGCGAATGAACGAGGAAGACGAGTTTTCGGCATACAATGTGGTGAATGAATATACAAAAGAAGAGCTTGCGAACGTAATATACAAATACGGCGAGGAAAAATGGGCGAAAAGGATAGCGGAATTTATCGTTGAAAGACGTCCCTTGAACACAACATTTGAACTGGTGGAAGCAATAAAGGCGGCTGTTCCCAAATCGGCAAGGAAAAGCGGCCCGCATCCGGCAAAAAGAACCTTTCAGGCAATAAGAATCGAAGTAAACAAAGAGCTTGAGGGATTGAAAGAGGATCTATGTTCAATGGCGGAGTGTCTGAATGAGGGCGGAAGATTTTCCGTCATAACCTTCCATTCACTGGAAGACAGAATAGTAAAAGAAGCCTTCAGAAAGCTGGAAAACCCCTGCGAATGTCCGCCGGAGTTTCCCGTATGCGTATGCGGCAAAAAGCCAATCGCCAAGGTTATCACAAGAAAACCTGTTTTGCCGTCGAAGGAAGAGATTGAGAAGAATCCCCGCTCCAGAAGCGCCAAATTAAGAGTTGCCGAAAAAATATAAAGGAGAGATTCGTGATGAATAGCCGGGAAAGCTACTACTATACATCCGGATACAGAAGAAGACCCTACTCAGACAATAATGCTTATAAAAGAGCTGGATATACTGGATATAACAGAACAAATTATAACAGAACAAGCGTTGCGTACAATTACCCGCCGGTCTATTATACGGACAGAGTTGAGGATGAGATAGAATTATACAAAAAAAGCGCGGCTCGTGCAAATGCGAAAGAAAAGAAGGAAAGAATTGTACACAAAACACGGCTCATATTTTCGATTGTTATTATTTTCTGCGGACTGATTCTTATGATGTGTTCATATACAGCAGTCCATATGCAGAGAATAGAAAATGCTAACCTGAGAGAGGAGCTCATAGGCATCCAGTCTCAGAATGCTACGATTTTAGCCGATATTTCAGCGGATTTATCTGTGGATTACATCAGGAACGAAGCAATAAACCGCCTCGGAATGGTAGAGCCCCAGGATTATCAGAAAGTGTATATTGACGTTGACGAACAAAGCTATACGGTTTCCTACACAGAAGAGGAGACTGAGGCTGAGGAAGGTTTTTCATTTTCCGGATTGATAAATTTTTTAAAAGGGGAATGATCTGATTGAAAGGGACTGGAACCAAAAGCAAAGTTATAGGTATATTGATTTTACTTACAGTTCTGTGCGTTTTTATAGTCGGAAGAGTTGGATACATAAAAGCCGTTCATGGCAATGACTATGAGATAAGGGCAAAAAACCAGCAGACCAACAGATACGACGTTGTAACAAACGCAAACAGAGGAATGATAGTTGACAGAAACGGACTTACCATGGCGGTAAGTACCACTGTTTACAATATAGTGCTTGACCCTCTTGTTCTTTATGAAAACGATGAAAAAGAACAGGAGAAGACATTGACCGCCTTAAGCGAAACTCTCGGTCTGGATTACGATACCATGAAACAGTACATAACCGTAAATCCTGATGCTGAAAACGAGGGTGAGCTTTACAGAAACAACCACTGGACAGTTCTTAAAAAGAAAGTGGACAGGGCTACGGCGGAATCCCTTATGGAGCAAAATCTCAAAGGTGTTGTTTATGATAAGGACTCGGAAAGAGAATATCCGCTGAACACACTGGCGGCAAACGTTTTGGGCTTTGTCAGAGGAGACTCCAAATGGGGACTTGAAAATCAGTATGACGCAGAGATGACGGGAACACCCGGAAGGTCCTTCGTAATGTACGACGGCTCCGGAAATGTTGTTTCCCAGGAAATAGCCGCAATAGACGGCAATACAGTTGTAACGACCATAGACTCGACGCTTCAGCAGTTTGCTGAACAGACAGCTTATGATGTTTTGAATTCCTATACCGGTGAGACCGTAGGCGTAATAATCATGAATCCCAATACGGGAGAGATTTACGCCATGGCTCAGGCGGAAACCTACAATCCAAACGATCCCACAACACCTTTGGAGGTGGCGAAGGATGTAGCGGAAAACGGAGAGGACGGAAGCGTTCTCAAATTAGAGTGGGACAGCCTTTCGGAAGAGGAGCAGATGACATACCTTTACAAGGTGTGGAAAAACTTCTGCGTATCCACATCCTTCGAGCCGGGTTCTATTTTCAAACCCATTACCGTTGCGGCGGCTCTGGAGGAAAACATAATATCAACGGAAGACACATTCTACTGCAACGGATACAGAGACGTATGGGATTACACCATAAAGTGCTGGAATGTACACGGCCACGGAGTGGTCAATGTGGAACAGTCTCTGGCAAACTCCTGCAACTGCGCTATGATGGATATCGTAGCCAGAATGGGAAAATATGTCTTCTATAAATACCAGAAGGATTTCGGTATAGGCGAAAGAACAGGAATCGACCTTCCCGGCGAATTAAGCGCAGCAAGCCTTATGTATTCCGTAAGGGATATCGGTCCGGTTGAGCTGGCCACAGAGTCCTTCGGACAGTCCTTCAACGTAACCGCGATACAGGCGGTAGTTGCTTTGTCGGCTGTAATCAACGGCGGCAATATAATGAAGCCATATGTGGTTTCGCAGGTTATTGACAAGGACGGAAATATAGTATCAGAAAACAAGCCCGAGGTTTTAAGAAAGGTTATATCCCAGGAAACCTCCGATACGGTAAGAAGGTATCTTCAGGCGACCATGGAATACGGCACAGGCTATAAGGCAGGCATTGAAGGCTACGCAATAGGCGGCAAAACCGGTACAGGTCAGCAGGGCAAAAGAAATGAGTGGATACATACGCTTTCATTTGCCACATTCCTGCCGGTAGAAGATCCCCAAGTTCTGTGCTTCATAGTAATGGACAAGGATCCTAACTATATAGATGGTATAACCACGCTTACACCCGCAATGAAAACTCTTATGCTGAACGTAATTCAGTACATGGGAATTTCACCTACAAACGCGGAGGAAAACCAGGCGGCAATTTACAACAACACCGCAAACAAAGTAACGGTGGGCAATTATATAGGCATGAAATCCGAGGACGCCGTATGGACTCTGGAACAGACCGGATTGAAATACGATGTTGTCGGTACAGGACAAACGGTTTATAACCAGGCGCCTGCGGAAGGCACTCCGGTTGATGCCGGTTCTCTTGTGATCCTTTATGTAGAGAAGGGTGAGGGTGATCCTGATGATCTGATTCAGGTTCCCGACGTAACAAACCTGTCATATGACGAGGCTGTATCTAAACTTCTTGATGTAGGATTGTATCCGGTTGTAAAAGGTCCGGAAATGGGCACTGTAACAGAGCAGTCACCCAGAGCCGGCTTAAGCGTAGAGAAAGAATCGGATATCATTATTTGGATTAGCGAGTAACAGTTTTAGCATATATACCCTGCTTTAAAAATACAATGAAGGGAAGTATTTTTAGGCAGGGTATGGTTTTGAATAGACCGACTGTTGATATAAAGAAAAAACTTGTGTTTGGTCTTATCCTCTTAACGGCGCTTTTGATTATGCTCGTTGTAAGGATAGGATATATACAGGTTAATATGGGGGATACTCTTATTGAGCGAGCTTATGAGCAGCAGACGAGAGACAGACTGATATCCCCTAAAAGAGGCAGTATTTTAGATAGAAACGGCGCGGAGCTGGCGTCAGCCGAAACCGTCTGGTCCGTAAGCGTGATTCACGTGCGGATAGACGATGAGGAAAAAACAGCCCGATTCCTTGCGGATACTCTTGAGCTCGATTATGATGAGGTTTATGAGAAGGTTTCCAGAAAGGTAGCGTTAAACAGAATAAAAACCAAGGTGGAAAGAGAAGCTGCCATGAAGATAATAGAAGCGGACCTGCCGGGAGTGGTTGTGGATGAAGATGTAAAACGGATTTATCCATACAACAATCTGGCGTCCCAGGTGATTGGCTTTGTGGGCAGAGATAATCAGGGAATTATCGGCCTGGAAGCAAAATATGACAGCTTTCTTAAAGGGAAAGAAGGCAAGATCCTTTCCCAGACGGATGTAAAGGGCTATGATGTAGGCAAACCTGACGTGAGACAGCCTCCCACAGACGGATATGACCTTTTGACATCAATAGACTGCACCCTTCAGCAGTATTCCGGGCAGGTAATAAAGTGCGCGGTGGAGGCAAAATCCGCAAAAAGAGGTCTTATAGTCATAATGAATCCTCAAAACGGCGAAATCTACGCGATGGCAAACTATCCGGATTTCAACCTCAACGAGCCCTTTAAAATAAATGATGATGAACTTCTCAAAATCTGGGCAGACTTATCATCAGAGGAAAGAAACGAATATCTGAACAGAATGTGGCGCAACTCGGCCATAAACGACACCTATGAGCCGGGAAGCACATTTAAAATAATAACCTCGGTGGCAGGCCTTGAGGAAGGCGTTGTCACAGAGGACAGTCCCTTTTTCTGCAAGGGATATCACACCGTCGGCGACAGAATGATAAAATGCTGGCGGTACCCAAGGACCCACGGAGCCCAGACCTTCAAGGAAGGCGTGCAGAACTCCTGCAATCCCGTGTTCATGATGATCGCGGAACGGCTGGGAGCGGAAAAATACTACGAATATTTATATAAATTCGGATTTAATAAAAAAACTGGAATAGATTTGTCCGGCGAGGCTTCGGGAATAATGTATCCTGTGGATAAAGCCGGACCGGTGGAGCTTGCCACCATGTCCTTCGGACAGTCCATAGCCATAACGCCCATGCATCTTCTGAAAGCGGCGGCCATAGCCGTAAACGGAGGCAGAAACATAACTCCCCATTTCGGCATAGGTCTGCAGGATTCAGACGGAAACAGGGTCGAGACATTTGAATATGACGGCGGTCAGCAGGTCATTTCCGAAAAAACCTCCGAAACCATGCGGGAAATACTGGAAAGCGTGGTTGCGGAAGGCACGGGAAACAAAACCTATATTCCCGGATACAGAATAGGCGGAAAAACGGCCACATCGGAAAAACTGCCGAGAAAAAGAGGCAAATACATAGCTTCTTTTCTGGCGTTCGCTCCTGCGGATGACCCGCAGGTCATGGCGCTGGTCCTCATAGACGAGCCTTCCGGTACATATTATGGCGGTTCAGTGGCTGGGCCCGTAATGAAGACACTCATGTCCAATGTTCTGCCATATCTGGGCATAGAACCCCGGTACACGGAAGAAGAGCTGGAGCTGGAAGAAATAAAGGAAACGGAAGTCCCGGACTTTACGGGGATGAATATAAACGAGGCCAAAAGCCTTGCGGTCAAAAATGATTTTTCCGCAGAAAAAAGCGGGGAAGGCGATACGGTAAAGGATCAGTTCCCCAAAAACGGAGAAAAGATAAGAAAACATTCGAAAATTATTTTATATACTTGAGTGAGGAGGTTTTTAAAGTGAAATTATCTAAGCTTTTGGAAGGTATGGAATATAAAGCGGCTCAGGGAAGCCTTGACACAGATGTAAAAAATGTGGTCTACAACTCCCGCGAAGCCTCCGAAGGCAGTGCTTTTGTATGCATAACCGGCTTTAAGACCGACGGACACAAGTATGTGAATGACGCCATAGGAAGAGGGGCAAATGTAATTATAGCCGAAAGGCCCATTGATGTCCCCGAAAATATAACCCTGATTATTTCAGAAAATAACAGGAGAAATCTTGCGATTATAGCAAACAATTTCTACAATGACCCGTCATCACGCATAAATCTTATCGGTGTGACGGGTACCAACGGGAAGACCACCACAACATTCCTTGTTAAGGCAATGCTGGAAAGAAAAGGCAGAAAAACGGGTCTTATAGGTACGATAGAAAACAGGATCGGCGACGAGATAATCCATACGGAAAGAACTACTCCCGAATCTCTTGAGTTAGCGGCTCTTTTCGATGAAATGTATCAAAAGGGCGCAAGAGATGTTATCATGGAGGTTTCCTCCCATGCTCTGGATCTTGACAGAGTCTACGGATTCAAGTTCGATACGGCTGTTTTCACAAATCTTACACAGGATCATCTGGATTATCACAAAACCATGGAAAATTACCGCAACGCCAAGGCGATTCTTTTCCGTATGGCAGACAAGGCGGTAATCAATACGGACGATGAAGCCGGACTTTACATGGCGGAAGTGGCAAAAGGAGAAATAATCACATTTGGAATAGATAACGACGCCGATTTGAGAGGCGAAAATATAGTAATTACGGCAGACGGAGTTTCATTTGATCTGGAATACGGCGGAAAGGTTTATCCCGTAAGATTGAATATTCCCGGCAAATTCAGCATTTACAACGCTCTGGGAGCCATAGGAACAGGCCTTTTCTCAGGCCTTGACATTCAGGATATAATCGATTCCCTTGCCGAAACCGAAGGCATAAGAGGCAGATTCCAGACGATAAAAGGTCCCGGAGGATTCAACGCTATTGTGGATTACGCACATACGCCCGACGGGCTGGAGAACATACTGAATACAGCGAAAGAATTTGCGAAGGGCAGAATTATAACAGTTTTCGGCTGCGGCGGAGACAGGGACAGAACAAAACGTCCCATAATGGGAGATATAGCAGGAAAGCTTTCGGATTTCTGCATAATCACGTCTGATAACCCCAGAACGGAAAATCCCGAATCCATAATTGACGACATTGAGGAAGGCACGAAAAAAACGGGCTGTGAATATATAAGGATAACTGACAGGAAAGAGGCGATTTTCAAAGCTGTTTCCATGGCTGAGGCCGATGATGTTGTAATCGTTGCAGGAAAGGGCCACGAGGATTATCAGATATTCGCGGATAAAACCATACATTTCGATGATTCCGAGGTGATAAAAGAGGCTTTTTCCAAGCTGTGATCTGGAGGATAGAATATGGAGAGTTTCACATTGAAAGAAGCGGCTTTGGCTGTGGGCGGAAAGGTCCTGCCGAAGTTTGAGAACATAGTTGTTGAAAGCGTTAGTACAGACAGCCGTGAGATAAAGGGGGGAGCCCTTTTTATACCCATAAAGGGCGAAAATTTTGACGGCCACGATTTTATAGCCGACTGCATCAAAAAAGGTGCGGCAGGATGTTTTTCCCAGATTCCCCAGAAGGATGACATTCCCTGCGTTTTGGTCGAGGACACGAAAAAAGCCCTCAGAGATCTGGCTGAGTTTTATATCGGTCAGTTCAATATTCCCAAATGCGCGGTTACGGGGAGTGTGGGAAAAACAACCACAAAGGATATGATTGCCTCTGTTTTTTCTCAGCATTTCAAAACATTGAAAACTCAGGGTAACTTCAATAACGACATAGGACTTCCGCGAACGGTTTTCGGAATCGACAGGACTACGGAAGCGGCAGTTCTTGAAATGGGCATGAACCATTTCGGGGAGATCCATAACCTGAGCAAAATAGTACATCCCAGTATCGGCGTAGTAACGAATATAGGGGTGTCCCACATTGAAAATCTCGGCAGCAGAGAGGGCATTCTGAAGGCCAAGATGGAAATACTTGATTTCATGAGGGACGACGGAGTTCTTATATTGAACGGAGATGATTCCTATCTCAGGATCGTAAGAACGGACAAACGCAAGATATACTGCGGAATAGACAATCCCTGCGATGTATACGCCGATAATATTGTTAACGATGGTCTGGAAAGCACTTTGGCCGACATTCATAAAGGTGATGTGTGCTTCAGAGTAAAAATTCCGGTTCCCGGAAGGCATATGGTTATGAATGCGCTTGTGGCGGCGGCGGCAGGTTTCGAGCTGGGTCTTGCGCCTGAAGAGATAAAAGCGGGAATTGAAAATTTCGAGCCTACGAAAATGCGTATGGATATAATTTCCGGAAACGGAATAAAAATTATAAACGATGTGTATAACGCCAATCCTGTTTCCGTAAAGGCGGCCATTGACGTGCTTGCGGGAGCGGACGGCAGAAAAGTCGCTATTTTGGGCGATATGTTTGAACTTGGTGAATTTTCCTCTTTAATGCATAAGGATGTGGGTAACTATGCCGGGATGTCCGGCATAGACGTCCTTATCGCAATAGGGAAGGATTCAAAATACATTTATGACGGAGCAAAAGAGAAAGGAATGGAGGAATGTTTCTATTACGAGACTCAGGATGAGTTTCTGGAAAAAGGCATTTCGGAGATTTCCAAAGGAGACACCGTGCTGGTAAAGGCTTCCAGAGGAATGAAGCTTGAAAAGACGGTGGACAGATTACAAGAGGTGATTTGAAAATGTTTTCACTGGACGCAGGAATGTATGCTGTAATTATCGCGTTTGTTGTGGGAGTAATAGTCATGCCCATACTCATACCTCTTCTGAGGAAGCTGAAATTCGGGCAGAATGTGCGTGACGACGGACCCCAGACACACCTTGTAAAAGCAGGTACTCCCACAATGGGAGGAATCGGCATAATTGCGGCAATTGTTGTAGGAAGCGTGTTCTTCCTGAAAGGGAATCCCGATGGTCTGGCTGTACTGCTTGTATCCGTGGGATTTGGGGTAATCGGTTTTATTGATGACTATATAAAAGTCGTAAAAAAACGTTCTCTGGGACTTAATCCCAGGCAGAAACTGGCTGCACAGGTCATAATCACAATTATCTTGCTGGTCTATGTTATGAAGACCAAAGAGAACGCCACGAGCATATACATACCTTTCACAGGCAAGCTTGTAAAATGGAGCTGGGTATATTTCCCTCTGTTCTTCATAGGCGTTTTGGGTACGGTAAACGGAGTGAACCTGACAGACGGAGTAGACGGTCTGGCTTCAAGCGTTACAGCTATCGCCGCTACGTTTCTGCTTTTTGTCTCGTGGGCAGCAGGCAGCGGAGCAATGCCCGTGTCCGGAGCGGTTTTGGGTGCGTTAATGGCGTTTCTCATATACAACGCGTATCCGGCGAAGGTATTCATGGGAGATACAGGCTCCCTTGCGCTGGGAGGATATGTTGCGGCTACTGCGTTTTTGATAAGAATGCCGCTTTTCATACTGCTTATCGGAGCAATATATGTAATTGAGAATGTTTCCGTAATGCTGCAGGTTTCTTACTATAAAAGGACCAAGAAAAGAATTTTCAGAATGGCGCCCATACATCACCATTTTGAGCTCGGTGGATGGAGTGAGACAAAGGTCGTTGCTCTTTTCAGCATAATAACGGCTCTGGGATGCATTGCGGCCATGATAGGCAGCGAAAATATTTTCTAAAGGTACGGGAAAGGAAGTTTTTTTATGGACTTTAAGGATAAAAAGGTTCTTATATGCGGAATGGCAAGGAGCGGAATAGCGGCGGCCGAATTCCTGAAAAGAAGAGGCGCGGATGTTATTCTGCAGGATGTAAAGGAATATGATAAGCTTCCGGAGGCTCCGGAGCTTGAAAAAAAAGGGATAAAGATATATGCAGGAGCAAATCCTGATGATATAATAGAAGATATGGATCTGGTGGTAATAAGCCCCGGCGTTCCCAGATATGATTTAGCCTGCTTTAAGAAAGCGGATGACAAAAATATACCCATAATCAGCGAGGTTGAGCTTGCGTCATGGTATGTTCCCTGTCCCATAGCGGCAATAACGGGAACCAACGGAAAAACCACTACAACTATGCTTACGGGAGAGATTCTCAAAAAGAAATACCCCAATACGGCTACTGTGGGAAACATAGGTCTTCCCATTATCCATGAGGTCGAGCGTCTTACGAAGGATGACTATATTTCAGCGGAGATCTCAAGTTTCCAGATGGAAAGCAGCTATACGTTCAAGCCTCATATCTGTGTGGTCACAAACATAACTCCCGACCATCTCAACAGACATAAAACCATGGAGTGCTATGTTGAGATGAAGGAAAAGGTTTTCGCGAAGCAGACTCCTGAAGACTACACTATTTTAAATAAAAACGATGATTACTGCCGCAAAATGGCGGAAAAGACCAAAGGCAGAGTCCTTTTCTTCTCCTCAACGGAAAAACTTGATGAAGGAATTTACCTTGACGGAGAGGATATAATCCTGAAATGGGATGGAATCTGCGAAAAGGTAATAAATGTAAACGATCTTAAGATTCTGGGTGTGCATAACTATGAAAATGTTATGGCGGCATCCGCTGTTGGATATCTTGCTGGAGTAAGCCTTGAGGATATCCGTCAGGCTCTGAAGGAGTTCAACGGAGTAGAGCACCATATAGAATATGTTGGCACATTCCATGATGTGGATTATTACAACGACTCCAAGGGAACCAATCCCGAAGCGTCAGTAAGAGCTGTGCTGGCAATGAAAAAGCCCATTATTTTAATCGGCGGCGGAATGGACAAAGGCTCCGATTTTGATATGTGGGTGAAGGAATTCGACGGAAGAGTCAAAAAACTGGTATTAATAGGCGAAACTGCCGATAAAATAAAGGAATGCGCATTGAAATACGGATTTACAAATATGGAAAAAGAACCGGATTTCAAATCAGCGGTCATGAACTGCATAAAAAGCGCTGAAAAAGGCGACTGCGTACTTCTTTCACCGGCCTGCGCAAGCTGGGATATGTTTAAGGATTTCGAGCAGAGAGGCGAGATCTTCAAGGACATAGTAAGAGAAAACGCATAAAGCAAAATAATTAAAAAATAATCCGAAGGAGGTGAAAGCGATGCCGAAAAATTATCCCCAGAGGCAAAGAGTACCTTACCGGAACAGATATTATGATGAGTATAATTACGAAAGGCGGATGGCCCTTCAGAGAAAGGCGTTCAACAGCCGGCTTAAAAAAGGAAGCTTTGATTTCGTGCTGTTTTTCGTGATACTTGTGCTTCTGTTTTTGGGAATAATAATGATTTTTTCTGCCAGCTATTATACGGCCATGACCAGCAGGAAATTCAATTACGATATGTATTTTTTCCTGAAAAAGCAGGCTATGTGGTCCGTAATAGGTCTGGTATTCATGATGATAGCCGCCAATGTGCCATATACATTATACAAAAAAATGGCGAATTTCCTTTACGGCTTGGCGCTGCTTCTGCTGGCAGCGGTACTTGTCGTGGGACAGGAGCTTAACGGCTCAAAAAGATGGCTCGGCATTACAGACAATATAGGCTTTCAGCCTTCTGAATTTGCGAAAGTAGCTCTGATTATATTCATGGCTTACTATATATCCAAGAACAGAAAAAGACTTAGTACTCTGGGAGGGTTCCTGAAGGGTATAGTGATAATGGGTGTACCGGTCGCCTTAATAGGTGCCTCAAACATGAGTACGGCTATTATAGTTCTCGTAATCGGAATCGTAATGCTGTTTGTGGGAACCCAGAATTTCGTTAAAAATGCGCTGAGGACACTTCTTCCCATAGGCGCTATCGGAATGATTCTTATGGTAAAACTGCCGCAGTTCGCATACCGGCAGGGAAGGCTGAACATCTGGAAGGATCCGTTCTCTGACCCTATGCATGACGGTTATCAGACGATTCAGTCCCTGTACGCGGTGGCGTCCGGCGGACTATTCGGACTGGGTCTGGGACAGAGCAGACAGAAGACTTTCATTCCAGAGGCTCACAATGACATTATATTCGCCATAATCTGCGAGGAGCTGGGACTTGTGGGAGCGGCGATCATTGTCGCCGTGTTCATAGTCCTTATATGGAGAGGAATCAAAATAGCCCTTTCAGCTGTGGATTTGTTCTCTTGTCTTGTGGCAACGGGAATAGTTACAATGATCGGCATACAGGTTTTCCTCAACGTAGCCGTTGTAACCAACACAATTCCCAACACAGGCGTACCGCTTCCGTTTATAAGCTACGGCGGATCATCCCTGCTGTTCACAATGATAGCAATGGGAATTCTTCTCAATATTTCAAGATACAGCAAAACAGAATAATACAAATTACAAAAGTACATAAAAAAAGACGGTTGGAATTAAGTTTTCATCCGTCTTTTCGTTTATTCCTGATTTTTTCGGAATCTTTTGAAAAATTTCTTCATTATTTCGCTGGCTTCATCCTCTAAAATACCTTCCGTGACCTCGCACTGATGATTGAAACGGGGTTCGTTGAGGATGTTGAGAATGGAGCCTCCGCAGCCGAATTTGCTGTTTCTTGCGCCGAAAACGACCCGAGGTATTCTTGCCTGTATAATAGCTCCCGCGCACATGGGGCAGGGTTCGATCGTTACGTAGATGGTGCAGTTTTCCAGTCTCCAGTCGCCCATGAACTCAGCGGCTTCGTTTATTGCGGAAATTTCGCCGTGACAGAGGGGATTTCCTTTGAGATTCCGCAGGTTATGTCCTCTGCCGATTATCTTGTCCTCGAAAACGATAACCGCTCCGATGGGCACTTCTCCGGCTTCGAATGCAAGGTTTGCCTCTGCGAGAGCCTCTCTCATATATTTTTCGTCGTCATTAATCATAAAAAACACTCCTTAAAAGAACAGGGGAGCAAAACTAAAAACAAAGGACGGCAATTTTTTTAAGCCGTCCTCTGGATAAATACAATTTAAATTATTTAATTGTAACTTTAGCGCCAACTTCTTCGAGTTTAGCTTTAACAGCTTCTGCATCCTCTTTGGATACCTGTTCTTTAACCATTTTAGGTGCGTTGTCAACAACCTCTTTAGCCTCTTTAAGGCCAAGACCTGTGATCTCACGAACAACTTTGATAACTTTGATTTTTTCAGAACCGATTTCTGTAAGTTCAACATCAAATTCTGTTTTTTCTTCTTCAGCTGCGCCGCCTGCTGCGGGACCTGCTACTACTGCTACGCCTGCTGCTGCAGAAACGCCGAATTCTTCTTCTGCTGCTTTAACAAGGTCGTTTAATTCGATAACTGTAAGCTCTTTAATAGCTGCAATGATTTCTTCAATTGATAATTTTGCCATTATATTATACCTCCGTTTAAATTTTTTTGTTTTTTCGATTCATACTGCGGCTTTAAGCCGCCAAACTTTGACTTGTATGCTTTTTATTAAGCTGCTGTCTCGTCTTTCTTTGCGATCTGGTCGATAACACGTGCGAAAGATGACATAGGGGATTTGAAGCTTCCGAGAAGTTTGGAAAGAAGAACGTCTCTTGAAGGAATGCCTGCGATAACTTTCATACCGTCTGCATCATAAAAAGTTCCTTCTACAACGCCTGCCTTGAACTCAAGGTTTTTGTATTCCTTAAGGTTTGCGTTGATAATGGAAGCTGCTGTTGTAGCGTCATCATAGCTGAAAGCAACAGTTGTAGGTCCTTCAAGGTAAGGAGCAAGACCTTCAAACTGAGTTCCCTGAACTGCTAAGTTGATCATTGTGTTTTTATAAACTTTGTAATCAACGCCTGCATCTCTGAGTTTTTTTCTTAAAGCTGTATCCTGTTCAACAGTTAAGCCTCTTCCGTCTACAAGAACAACAGAAGCGGATTTTTCAAGTTTCTCTTTAATTTCGTTAACAACAACCTGTTTTTCTTCGATTTTAGGCACTAAGTACACCTCCTTAAAAAGTATTTAGTTTGCTTAGGGCAAAAATATAAACCCTTTGCATCCGCAGACACAAAGGGCGTACCTTTTCAAAGTAATTTCTCCTCGGCGGGCGGATTTTAAGCCTTTCGGCGCCTGCTGTCTGCGGCAATATTCAATTAACCTATAAGATATTACTATATTTTAAGGTGAATGTCAATGCTATTTCAAAAATTATTCATTTACCTTAGCGGGATTAATTCTTACGCTGGGACCCATAGTAGTTGAAATGGCAATACTCTTGAGGTACTGGCCTTTAGCTGCTGCGGGTCTTGCTTTAATAATAGCACCGATGAGAGTCTGGAAGTTTTCCTGCAATTTTTCTGTTCCGAAAGAAACTTTTCCCATAGGAACGTGAATGATGTTTGTTTTATCAAGACGATATTCGATTTTACCGGCTTTAATATCGGTAACAGCTTTAGCAACATCCATGCTTACAGTACCTGCCTTGGGGTTGGGCATTAAGCCTTTAGGTCCGAGGATACGTCCGATTCTGCCGACAACGCCCATCATATCGGGTGTTGCAACTGCAACGTCAAATCCGAACCAGTTTTCGTCTTTGATCTTTGCGACCATATCTTCTGCTCCAACGAAATCTGCGCCTGCTGCTTCAGCTTCGTCAGCTTTTGCGCCTTTAGCGAATACTAAAACGCGGACTGTTTTACCTGTACCATGAGGTAATACAACAGCGCCTCTGACCTGCTGGTCTGCGTGACGGCTGTCAACGCCGAGACGAATGTGGCATTCTACTGTTTCATCGAATTTAGCAACGGAAAGCTGCTGAACTAATTCCATAGCTTCCTTTGTTTCGTAAAGGTTGCTGGAATCAACTAATTTTTTCTTTTCTAAATATTTTTTACCTCTTTTCACTTTCGTGACCTCCTTATGTGGTAATATCGGGAAGCGTCCCTCCCACTGATACGGATTTATTAAAAATCCCGTTTACGAGTTGAATTTCAAATTAATCTTCTACAACGATACCCATTGATCTTGCTGTACCTGCGATCATGGAGCATGCTGTCTCAATAGAACCTGCGTTCAGGTCGGGCATTTTAAGCTCAGCGATTTTCTGAACTTCAGCCATGGAAATTGTAGCAACCTTTGTTTTGTTGGGAACGCCTGAACCTGAATCGATTTTACAAGCTTTCTTAAGTAAAACTGCTGCAGGGGGAGTTTTTAAAACAAATGAGTATGTTCTGTCCTGGTATACTGTGATGATTACAGGAATAATGAGACCTGCCTGAGATGATGTTTTTTCGTTAAATTCTTTGCAGAAGCCCATAATGTTAAGACCGTGCTGACCAAGAGCGGGGCCAACGGGAGGAGCAGGGGAAGCTTTTCCGGCTGCGATCTGCAATTTAATTAAACCTATAACTTTTTTTGCCATTTATCGGCACCTCCTATAAATGTGGTAGTAGCGGGGGTTTCCCTCCCACGCGGCGCAAATTTTTTGTTTTTACGCCTTTTGTCAATCCTTAAATAACTTTTTCAATTTGTTTGTAGTCGAATTCGGCAGGTGTTTCTCTGCCGAGCATTGAAAGACGAACAATAACGGTTTTCTTGCTGGGGTTGATTTCGGAGATAACTCCTTCAAAATCAACGAAAGGCCCGGTTATAACACGAACATGGTCGTCAATTTCAAAATCGAAAGTCTGTGTATAGTTTTCAATACCCATTGCTCTGACTTCCTCGTCTGTAAGAGGAACAGGCTCTGAACCGGGGCCAACAAAGCTTGTAACGCCTCTGGTGTTTCTTACAACATACCAGGAGTCTACGTAAGCTTCTTTATTGATATACATTTTGAGAAGAACATATCCGGGGAAGACCTTTCTCTGGACAACCTTTCTCTGGCCGTTTTTGATCTCAACGACTTCCTGCATGGGTACGCAGACCTCATGGATCTGGTCCTGCATTCCTCTGTTTTCAATAATTTTTTCTATGTTGGCTTTTACCTTGTTTTCATAGCCTGAATAGGTATGAACAACATACCATTTCGGTTCTTCTTTTTTTGTTTCTTTTTCTTTCTGAGAGGCTGTATCTTCTGTTTCGGAAACGTTTTCGCCCGTTTCTTTTGAAGATTCATCCTCATTAAGAGAATCATCAGGCATTCTTAATTCGTCAGACATAATACCATCCTTTTTAAATCAAAATTATATTCTCTGTAATCGGAAGATTATTCTGCTGCATTTTCTGCAGTCTCCTGAACTGCTTCAGCAGCGCCTTCAACAGCTTCCTGAGCGCCTTCAGCAGCGCCTTCAACAGCTTCAGCGGCACCTTCTACTGTGCCCTCAACTGCTTCAGCAGCACCTTCAGCTGCGTTTTCAGCTGCAGGAATTACCTCGGTAGTAATACCGTTTTCCAGAGAACCTTCAGGCAGTGTATATTCCTCGGAAGTAATATGTTTAATAATACCGTTCTGACCTGCAGAGAACGCGGAATCCAGACCGAAAATAATAGCGCTTATAATTATACAGGTAATTATAACGGTAATAGTCTGTTTTCTTAATTCGGGACCGGTAGGCCAGATGATCTTTTTAAACTCAGCCCTGTAATCAGCGAATGTTGATTTCTTTTTTGTTGATTTGTTTGGTTTTTTTGTAGCTGTCTTGTTTTCCATCATTTCACATCCTTGTTAGAGCCATTAGCCTTTATTATTTTGTTTCTCTGTGAAGAGTGTGCTTTTTGCAGAATCTACAGTATTTTTTCATTTCCATTCTGTCTGGATGAGTTTTTTTGTCCTTGGTTGTACTGTAATTTCTCTGTTTACATTCTGTGCAAGAAAGTGTAATTCTGACTCTCAAATTTTCCACCTCCGTTTTTAGATTTTATGATATTTGCGAAAGAACATAAGACCATAAAAAAAAGACTTAGTCCAAGAAAAAAAGACTTATGTCCTCTATATCATAAATACTATAACACAAGTCTTTATATCTGTCAATTAAATTATTGTCGGAATTTGCATTATCCGGCGGGTCCGGCTTTAATGGGTCTCAGTTGTTTTCCTTTGCCGCTTCAAGAGCTCTCGCGAACTGGTCGGAGCAGGATGTTTTCTTCATTCCGCAGCGGATTCCCTTGAATCTTTCTATTACGAAATCCACGTCCATTCCTTCGACTATTGATGAGATAGCTTTTAAATTTCCGTTGCATCCGCCTACAAACGAAACATTTTTAACTTTTCCGTCCTCCAGCGAAAAATTGATTTCCTTGGCGCAAACGCCCGCAGGTCTGTATTTATAATCCATAATTTATTATCCTTTCTTAAATTATTTCCGGAAAAATCTCCAGAGTTTATCTTTGTATTCCCCGGCATAATCGATATTTACGCGGGGAGAGGTTTCTATTAAAATATCATTTTCGGGAGCGTCGGAAGATATGTAAAGCTCTTTGGAGAAAAGCTTTTTCCCGTTTAACTCCTTTGTGATTCCCATAGCCTTGCAAAGCTTTCCGGGACCGTTTGCGAAATTCTTTTTCTGATATGGAGTCAGTTCGCTGTAAGGCTTGTTATACCGCAAAACCGACATTTCCTCCAGTCCGGAAACAGGCCTTCCGCCTCTGATGAGAACGGCGCAGGGATTGTCCTTTTCCTCCGTAACGATATTCAGGCAGAAATACATTCCGTATATGAGATAAATGTAAATTGTACCGCCTTCCTCATACATTGTGCGGGTCCTTTCCGTGCGTCTGCCGTTGTACGCGTGGCTTGCCTTGTCCTCGATTCCGCAGTAAGCTTCCGTTTCGGTAATTTCCATAACAAGTTGTTTTCCGTCAATGTTCCTAACAAGCTTTTTTCCGATTAAAGCCCGGCTCACGTCGAGAGTATCTTCCATATAAAACTTTTTCGGCTCCCATAAGACCTTCATTTTATTCCATGTCCTTTTTTGCCTGTTCAGCGTGCTCTACATAAACTTCAGCGGCATAAGCGGCGTATTTGGAAAGCTTTTCTGATATGGGACCCGCTATTTTCGCGGGAGAGCCAACAACTATCATATCGTCCGGCACTTCCATGCCTTCTCTTACAAGAGCGCCTGCCGCAACAAGGCAGTTTTTGCCGATTTTTACATTATTTAAAAGGATAGCGCCCATTCCGATTAATGAGCCGTCTCCGATTTGAGCCGAATGGACGATGGCTCCGTGGCCAACTGATACATTATTGCCGATAACTACGGGCATATCCTTTGCCACGTGGACTATGCAGTTATCCTGTATATTTGTGTTTTCACCTATGGTAATAGGGCTGGTGTCGTATTCCGAACGTATAACCGCTCCATACCATATGCCTGAGTTTTTGCCTATTTTAACATTGCCGACAATAGAAGCGTTTTCCGCGATAAACACTGATTCGTCTATATCGGGATAAAAATTTTTAGCCTTTTTTATCATAATAAAATCTCCTTTTTAACCAAACATCTTGTAATATGTCCATCCCTGAAGACGGTTTACTATATTGTGTTCTTCCTCGGTCAGCTGATTGTCATGGACAATTCCCTCAGAAGTAATGAATGTGGAGTTTGCTGACATTGGAATGGTTTTCATTGAATCCGCCACGTAATCGTAGTAGGGTGAAAGATTCCTGAATCCCAGCATATCCATCATTGCGATGCCCAGATAGCTGGAGCTTATAATGGAGCTGTCCTTGTTTATTCCCAGTTCAGCCGCCCTTGCGGGAAGGTCGTACATTTCAGCCGCCGCGGAGTTTTCCCAAATAAGGAAAGGCGTTTCATAAAGCCTGAGAGATTCTTCGCTTGTACCCTGTGGTTTAACAGGATAGTCAAAATCCTCATAAATATCGAATCCGTTAGAGAATCCGGGCAGATGGTCGCCGAAATATACTAAAATAACTGGTTCTTCCGATTCTTCCAGATGGTCTGTCAGTGTTTTCAGCGCCTCGTCCATATGCTGTATACCTATGAAATAGTTGGACAGAAGATTGAAATCCCCGAAAACATTATCAGCGGGTACGTCTGCCTCGGTAATATCCGAATTGAATGTGTTCTCCATTGAGTATTTTTTCGTCCATGGACCGTGGTTTTCAATAGTTATGCAGAATGAGAACAAAGGGTCGTCGGACCTGGCGATATGCTGGTCGAATTTGTTAATGAGGAACTCAACTGTTGCCTCATCGGTAATGTAAAGGTTAATACTCTGGGTGTTAAGGTCAAAGCTGTCCTCAAGGAAGTATTTTTCCTCAAATCCCATGTATGAGAATATATTCTGTCTGTTATAGAACCATGCGTATCCGGGATGAGTTGCCATGGTGTGGTATCCCATGCTCTTTAAATAGGAAGGAATACAGTCTATATCCTTGTGTATAAAGGTGTACGAAGCCTTGGGACTGTTTATGTATCTGGTGAATAACCCCGTCAGAACATCGTATTCCGTATCTGCAGTTCCTCCGCCGAAGGAAGGCACTACAATGTGTCCGCTGACCGCGTTATCGCTTGCGGCAAGAGCTTTGTATGTTTCCATGGGATCCGGATAATCCTCAAATGTAATATGCTCGTTTATATCGGAAAGGTCTGTGAAAGACTCTCCCATAACCATTATAATATGAGGCTTTTTCACATCATCGCCGTATGCTGCCGGCACGAAATTCTGTTCCGCTTCCTTATATATTCTGGCTTCGTAGTGTTCAGGTTTGCCCATAATCAGGTCCTTCAGGTCATGGGCGAAGGAATAGGTGATGCCTCTGGACATATACTGATCCACTTTGAAATATTCATTTCCGTTTACGGGGAAGGAATTATAAAGGTCGTCGCTTCTGAAAAGGCCGAAATTACAAACAGCGCCTGCGATTATAACGCAAATTGTCCCCGTTAATCTTACGCGTTTGGTCATTTTCTGGCATTTGAATTTCAGGAACAGCCACCACAGAATCAAAGCTATGATTACAAGTATCATAACTCCAACGAATATTTTAAAGTTGTTGAACCTGTCTATAACTGTTTTGACTTCTACAAGAGAGCCGAAGTCCGTAGGCGTGAAGGGCTCCTGGCGCATACCTATTTTATAAAAGTTTACAACTCCCATTATAAGGAAATATATAATTGTCATGGCAAAAGAAAACACAGGCCGTCCCAGAGTGAAGAAGAGGAAGCATGCCACAATTATAACCGGAGCTATGTTGAGCCACATAAGGTTTGTGCCGTATCCGTTTATTATATCAAAAACCTCTTTTTCTCCCTTGATAGGAACGTGCATAACATAAAAACCAAGGAAGATAGACGCGGCAAGCAATATAATTGATATAGGAATATTAACGTTTATCTGTTTTCCTCTGAATCTTTCCAGGAAGTTTTTTTTCTCTTTTTCCATAAGTGATTCCTCCCATGATGTCTGTTTATATACTGTACACTCTGAATGTATAATGCGGCATTCATTTTCCGCTGAAGAACATTTTATTACAGATACTCAAATAAGTAAATATTTTTTGCTATAGGAATTTGAATTTATGTAAATTTTAATGAAATACTCATAAATAAATCAAAAGATTACGAAAAATTTAAGAGAAAAAACGGAGATTTTGTGTTATTTTATGTTGTAAAGGGGATTTTTTGCTGATATAATATTATGGAATTTTTAAAATAATAATATTATGGAGATAAAAAGACGTGGAAGACAACAG
>JAFWDD010000075.1 GCA_017534115.1 Bacillota bacterium
ATTAATCAAAAAACATACTTTATTTGTATCGATAATAGTGTTATAATTTTATAAACAGGCTTTTAAGCTTTTATGTGAAAATTTTTTAAATTTATTAAATTAATATGGAGGTAATACTATGATTAAAAAAGTTTGTGTAATGGGCGCAGGCGTTATGGGAACAGACATCGGTCAGTGTTTCGCAATGAACGGCTACCAGGTAATTATGAGAGATATCGCTCAGCAGTTCTGCGATAACTCAATCAACAGAATGAAATCCAGCCTTGACAAAATGGTTTCAAAAGGCAAAATGGATCAGGCTGAAGCAGACAAAATTATGGCTAACGTTTCTACAACAGTAGATTTAGCTCCTCTTGCTGACTGCGATCTTATCGTTGAAGCTATCCTTGAGAACGTTCAGATCAAGAAAGATACTTTCGCTGAATTAGACAAAATCTGCAAACCCGAAACAATCTTCGCTTCAAATACATCTTCAATCTCTATTACAGAAATCGCTTCTGCAACAAAGAGAACAGACAAATTCATCGGAATGCACTTCTTCAATCCCGCAACAGTTATGAAACTCGTTGAGGTTATCAGAGGCTTCGGCACATCCGACGAAACATTCAACATCATCAAAGACCTTTCCGTAGCAATCGGCAAAACACCCGTTGAAGTACAGGAAGGACCCGGATTCGTTGTAAACAGAGTTCTTATCCCTATGATCAACGAAGCTATCACAATTCTCGAAGATGGTATCGCTTCAGCAGCTGACATCGACACAGCTATGAAACTCGGCGCAAACCATCCTATGGGACCCCTTGCTTTAGGCGACCTTATCGGCCTCGATGTTTGCCTTAACATCATGAACGTAATGTACAGCGAAACAGGCGATTCCAAATATCGTCCCGCTTACCTCATGAAGAAAATGGTAAGAGCAGGCAAACTCGGAAGAAAAACAGGCGAAGGCTTCTTCTCCTACAAATAAGATTAACCGAATTATTAAGCATCCCGAAAGGGATGCTTTTTTTCTAAAGAAAAGAGCGGCATAAAAGCTAAATTCGGCTTGAAGCCGAGCAAAGGAGTGCCTTCGGCACAATGAAGTTTGCTTCGCAAATGAAGGAATGAAGCGCTTCGCTATGAAGCCGCCCTCCATGAGGGCTAATTATTGTCAAAATCCGCCTTGCGGATTCAATTAAGGTGCTTCGCACTGAAAAAATTCAAATTTCGGCAAACTTATATAAAACCGATAACCTCCCGATACTTATTACACGGGTTCTTAGGGCGAAGTCCCTTGCGGGTTCTCAGGGCAGAGATCACCCTAAAATGCTTCCGCTTCACTGCGTTTGCTCCAGCATTTCAGGGAACCCGAAGAGCCCCTGAGCCCTCGGGGAGAACATAAAGGAGGACTTCCATGAAAAAAATAATCGTTATCATACTCATTATATTCTCATTTTTCATCCTTTCGGGTTCCCATGGCTGCAGAGGCCCTCAATACGATGCCGAAGAGAAAACTTCCGTGGAACAAAGCGGCCGCGAGCAGATGCAGGGCTGGCTGGACGAACACATCCCCGGAGCCGAAGTCCTTTCCGCCGAGGCATACATCGACATGATCCCCAGCGGTCCCCATTACCTGACAAACAGCGTATACGGCACATTTTCGGCCGGAGATAAACCCCAAAACTACGTTATCGAAACGGATACCGCCGAGGTTTTCCTTGAAACGGACATTTCCCCTTTGCGTGAACAGCTCACGCCCTATGTCCTGGAAGCTCTGGGCCTTGAAAACCATGCGGAAGAATGCTCCTTTTCCGATTTCAATGGGTATATCCCACAAAACGCCGTTTTCTATTCCGGTCCTTCGGAAAACACAGGCTTTCTCCCCGGCGAACTGGTCCTTGACCTGGAAAACGCCTCGGAATCGGAAGCCCGCCAGATTATAGACGCCTTCATCCGCGACCCGGAAAACAGACCAGACATAAACATCAGCGGAGATATGCTCATTCCCGAGGACGTCGACCTGAAGACCTACAATATGGCGTTTTTCGAAGGCGCAAAGAATACATTCGGCCTGTATTTCAACAGCTTCTATATGAATCAGGAGCATGCCCGCGTTTCCGCTCTCGGCTGGTACACCGATTATGAACGATATGTTCGAAAGCCTTTCCAGGACTTTTTCGTCGAGTACGAGGAAGAATCCATAAGCGACAAGGTCAATAACGGCAAAATCGAGCCCATGGAAAATTACACAAACGATGTGAGCAATCTGGAAATGTTCGAGACAGACGAAGGATACGGGTTCCGCTTTAAAGACCCCGACAACTGGTTTATGTTCAGGATAATCGCGGACGAAAACTCAAAGCTTTTCCCCTTCAGTTACACTGACCGCTACGACCAGGCGGCCAATATAGGAAACGGCTCCTACGGCGGAAACCGGTATATAGACCATGAAGTCCGCTGGGAACAGCTTCCCGACGGATACTGGACACTGAATAACGAAGACGGCACAGCGGCATGGTTCAGCAATGCCGATGAGCTCATAACCGTCTATCCCGAGAGGTAAAAATCCAAAAATCCCGGAAGAATGGGAGACAGAAGTATATTTCCCCCTTAAGAAAAAATGAATAAAACAAAAGAATCCGCAGATTTGCCTGAAATTTGGCTTCTGCGGATTTTTATCACAACAATTCAATATTCACTATTAAATTATTCATTTCACTCTGCAAATGTCCCCTTTACCATCCCCACGTGCATTATCCCGTCTTCGTCAAACTCATCGGAGCACACCCGAAAGCCTTCCCTTTCGTAAAATCCGATGGCGTATGTCTGGGCCTCAAGATACATCCTCTCCGGTCTCATTTTCTCCTCAATTATTCGTATCCCCTCATGGAGAATCTCTCCGCCGAGGCCTTCTCCTCTTATTGCCGTCAACACACGTCCGATCTGCACGACACCCTCTTCGTCCGGCTTCCTAAACGCCCGCAGATAGGCGGTTATCTTTCCGCCTTCCTCTCTGAACACATGAAGGCTTTCGTAATCCATTCCGTCTATATCCTCATATATGCAGGTCTGCTCGATTACAAAAACCGCCTCCCGCAGCCGCAGTATCTCGTACAGTTCCCTTGTTGTAAGCTCATCAAAATATTTCGCTGTAATCCGCATTTTCATTACCTCTGTTTTTATCTAAAATAAAACCCATTGCGATTCGTACATAAATACCGCAACGGGTTTGGTTTTTATATGTTATTCTTCTTTTTCTTCCGGTTCAGTCTCGTCCTCCGGGATTTCCGCTTCTTCGGGAGACTCTTCCGCCGTTTCTTCTGTAATTTCAGCTTTTTCGGCTTCCAGCTCAAGTCTTTCCGCTTCTTCCAGCTCCCTTTCGGCCTCTTCTATGGTCTTGGAAAGAACGCCTGCTTCCTCTTTGATCTCCTCCGTAAGCCGCTCGTCTAAATCCTCGGCTTTCCGAGCCTCTTCTTCCGCTTCCGCTCTTATCACGTCATCAAGAAGGACTTCATCGGTATTGGGAATCTCGTCCGCAGGAGCCTCCGCCTTTTCAAGGGCTTCCTCCGCCGCGGCCGCAGCTTCTTCCTCTTTCTTCTCCTCAAAGGCCTCGTACTCGGAAATTACTTCCTCCAGGGTCTTGTCTCCGATTTCGCCAATATCCTCAAAAACCGTATCGGGCTGGCCGTCGTCCTCTTCCTCGAAAGGCTCCTCGTCGTAGCCTTCGTCGGTCACAGGCTGTTTGTCTGCGGGAAGGTCCTTCACATCCGTAACTCCTTCCATATCCATGAGAAGCATGGTCAGATCCACCTCTTCCGGCTCCTCGGGTTTGTTGCCGTAAGCGTTTTTCCGCATAATATCCATGGGAATTATGAGTACTGCCGCGATAAGCACCGTTATCCACTCACGGACGTTAAGTCCCGTACTCCTGAAAACGATTCCGCCGAGATACACGATGAGAACCTGTATGAGGCATACCAGCCACAAAAGCCGGCTGAACATTTCGTTTGAATTAAGGTTGGCCGTAATGTCGGTGCTCTCCGTACGGGCGTTAAAGGCGCTGAATATATGGGTGAACACGAAATACACCAGGTATCCGCAAAGGAGAGTTTCCCTGCTTCTGAAAATTCCGGAAAGAGCCGGCAGCAGGAAAAGCATGGCGCTTACGAATCCGCACCAGATAACGCCTGCCATAATGCCGTTGACCATTTTCTTTGTGATGATCTTCTGGCTTTTGCTCTTGGGTTTTTCCCTCAGATATTTCTTCAGAGGCGCCTCTCCGGCGAAAAGCGCGATTCCGATGATGTTTATTATAATGTTTATCCATATAAGATGAATCACCGTAAGGGGAATTTCTCTGCCGAACGCCGGAATTACCAGCATTACCAGTATTGCCGAGAAAATCACCGTCAGCTTATATGTCATGTATTTTCTTATATTGTTGAAGAACGTCCTGCCGTAGAGGAGCGCCTTCACAACGGAAGCTATGCTGTTGTCCAGAAGCACGATGTCCGCCGCTTCCTTCACGGCGTTATGTCCCATATCTATTGCAAAGCCAACATCCGCCTTCAGAACATCTTCCGTATCGTCCACGGCCGAACCTGTAACTCCTGTCACAAGGTCCATGGACTTGGCGATAGCAAGGATCCTCTTCTTTTCATTGGGAGTTGCTCTGGCGATAACTCTGATGTCGGGGAATATAGCCTTTATCTCGTTATCCGTCATGGACGCCATATCCTCCGCGCTGAGCACCCTGTGCTGGTCCCACTGGACAAGTCCCATATCCTCCGCGATGGCTTTCGCCAGCTCCACGCTGTCGCCGGTTATCATAATCGTCTGGACTCCGGCTCTCGTAAGCTCTCTCAGCGCCTGCACAGTTTCAATGCGCACATCGTCCTCTATGCCGGCCACACCCACAAGGGCCCAGTTGCCGTGCATGGGTATCTGTCCATCGGAGATAGGCTCGTCGGACGTAGCAAAGGCCACTACCCGGATTTCCTTATCCGCTAATTTTTCTATCTTATAGAATATATCCTCTTTGGATTCCTCGCTTAAAATCAGCTTTTTGCCGTTTTCGGCGTAGTAGTATCCGCATCTGTCTATTATGTTTTCGGGTATGCCCTTTATTAATGTAACGCTTTCCGTTTCCGGGTCTTCCAGTGTTGCCGCGGACATTTTCACATTGCTGTCAAAGGGTATGGAGGAAATCTTTTTGGGTATTCCGCCTTCGTAGACGCCGGCCACGAATTTGGCCATTGCTCTTTCCACGGTATTTCCGCCGTAGAATGTGAAATCGTCCTTATATCCCGTAAAAATTCCCGATGTATTGCCTAAAACGCTTTCCACAAGAACGCCTCTCAGGCCTTCGGCGAAATCGGAGATGTTCTTGTAAACATTATTCATTCCGTCTATAAAGATTATGCAGTCAGGGTCGCCCTGGGTCAGCACTCCTGTTTTATCGGCGATAAGAAGTCTAAGAGTACCCGATGTTTCCAGGCCGTTGAGCTTCTTCACAAGCACATTGTTCTTAAGGAGCTTTTTGGTGTTCCTTGCCGCCATATACGAGATGACGTAATTGACTCTTTCGGGAGTACACATCAGAATTATCGCGCAGGCCACCATTACCGCCATCATCAGGTCGGCGACGAAAACCGGCGTATCGGACATATAGGCGTAAACGGAGTACATATAGAAGTTGTTGCTGACGAAAAGTCTCTGGAAGACCATATCCGCCGCCACGATTATTGCGCAGATGCTTCCGATTACGTTTATACGCTTGGAAAGGTCGTAAAGTCTCAGGTTCAGCGGGGATTTTCGTTCTTCGTCCTCGTTGGAGATGGTATCGAAGATCCGGCCGTAGGCGGTGCTTTTGCCCACGGATGTTACCTTGAACACTGCGTTGCCCACGCAGACGGCGGAGCCTTTAAAGACTCTGTTTTCGTCTGTGAAATCGTCCTCGGTCTCTTCGGGGACTATGGCGGAAGCCAGGTTTTCGCTGCTTTCCGCGTCTGTAAGCACGCCTTCCTTCTTTACTTTGGTCATGTCGCCCGTCAGAACGGACTGGTCCAGCTCTATTTTGCCTTCAAGGATGATTCCGTCAGCGGGAACTATGTCGCCTTTCTGGATGAGAACAGCGTCGCCCACAACGATTTCGTCGATATATATATCCTGGAGGAATCCGTCTCTGAAAACGTGGCAGAGTGTTCTTGCCGTACGTTTTTTCAGGCTGCCCAGAATCTGGTCGTTGCGTTTCTCGAAATATGTCACCAGGTACACGAGAATGACGATTCCCGCGGCGATTCCGATGGCTTCATACAGTTTTTCGCCTCTCATGACAACGCACACGATATATACTATCAGCGCGGCGATGAATACTTTCATAATGGGGATGCCCAGGTTTTTGCCGAAGCGTTTTTTGAAGGATTCCTCTTCCTTTTCAAGGAGTGAGTTTTTTCCGTATTTCTCGGCAGAAAGCTTAACTTCTTCAGTTGTAAGTCCAAATTTTCTGTTCATGGTCTTCACCTTAATAAATAAATTATCCGCAAAGTATCCCTATAATACTAATTATATTGTACACTTCGGCGTTGTCAACAATTTTTAGCCCGTATTTTTTACAAAAACCTCTCAAAAACATTAATTTTTTATTTAGAATTTGATTTTGTATGCCTCCGGCGGCTCTCCGAGGGCTCAAGGGCTTTGCCCCTAAGAACCCCATTTAGGGCTCTGCCCTAAAAACCCGTCTTTTTTCTTGGGGCTCTGCCCCAAACCCCGCAAGGGACTTCGCCCCTTGACCCGTGTAATAAGTAAGGGGAGGTTGTCGGATATGTTTAAAATTCACGATAATCGAATTTTTAGCCGCAATATATGCGGTTTCTTGTGCCAAAGGCACTTTATTGAATCCGCAAAACGGATTCTGACCTGAACTCGCCGAAGGCGAATTTAGCTGTGCAAAGCACAATTTAGCTCCGAAGGAATTTAGCTCGGCGAAGCCGAATTTCGCTGTACCTTTACGGTGCCGGTGCGAAGCACTTTAATTAAATCTGCCTAAGGCAGATTTTGACAATAATTAGCCCTCAAAGAGGGCGGCTTCATAGCGAAGCGCTTCATTTCTTCATTTGCGAAGCAAACTTCATTGCGCCAAAGGCGCACCTTTGCTCGCCGAAGGCGAATTTAGCTGTGCGAAGCACAATTTCGCTCGGCGAAGCCGAATTTAGCTATATCAAAGGATATTTTATCATTTTTTGCTTATTCTGCACATAAATATTCACCATTTGCACCAAAATATATTGACAACGCACTGCAGCTTAAATATAATATATTTAAAAGGAGTGATTAAAATGGCACAGACAAATGTAACCATCCGCATGGACTCAGACCTGAAAAAAGAATTCGAAACATTCTGTTCCAATGTAGGAATGAATATGACTACCGCTATCACTGTTTTTGTGAAAGCAACTCTCAGGGAGCATAAAATCCCCTTTGAAATCTGCTCGGATAATGACCCGTTTTACAGTCCCGAGAACATAGAAAGACTTAAAAAATCCATCGCTGAGATGGAAGCTACCGGCGGAACAATACATGAGGTAAATTACGATGATTAAAGCATGGTCTGATGATGCGTGGTCTGACTTTGAATACTGGACAAAGCAAGACAAAAAGACTTTGAAACGAATACTGCAATTGCTAAAAGATATTGACCGCAACGGTTATGACGGTATTGGTAAACCGGAACCTCTCACCGGAGACCTTGCAGGTTACTGGAGCCGTAGAATTGACGACGCTAACCGTCTTGTTTATCGGATTGACGGCAATATTGTCAGAATTGTCCAGTGCGGGTCCCATTACAAAGACAAATAAAACAAAAAAACACATTTACACGACCAACCCGTCCATCCTTTGGACGGTTTTTTCATGCCCAAGCCCAAAAAATCCGTCCTTTCACACATCCTTTTTATATACCGTTTCGCGCTGAATTACGGCACAATCGCTCATTTCTCCCGCACTGATTCAGAAAAAAATGACTTTCAGGCATTGACTTTCGCAAGATAAAGTGTTACCATGTGAATGTATGAATCATGATTCGGGTTTATTTTTAACTCACCCGGTCGTAAAAATTTAAAAAAGAAGGAGATTTTAAAAATGAAGAAAATTTTAGCTGTAATTATGGCAAGCGCTGTCGTTGTCGGTCTTCTTTCCGGCTGCGGAAGCAAAGAAGTTGAAAAGGCATCTGAAGAAATCCAGAAAGCTGCCGAAGTAGTAGAAGAAAACCTTGAAGAAGGCAAAGGCACATTCACAGTAGGTTTCGACCAGGAATTCCCTCCTTACGGATACGTTGGAGACGACGGAGAATTCACAGGCTTCGACTTAGACCTTGCTGCTGAAGTAGCTAACAGACTTGACCTTGAACTGGTACTTACACCTATTGACTGGGACGCAAAGGATATGGAGCTTAACTCAGGCGCCATCGACTGTATCTGGAGCGGATTCACAATCAACGGACGTGAAGACCTCTACACATGGTCAAAACCTTACACAGACAACTCACAGGTATTCGTTGTTAAGAAAGCTTCCGGAATAGAAGACTTTGACGACCTGGCAGGCTCAATCGTTGAGGTTCAGACAGACTCCTCAGCTCAGCAGGCTCTGGACAGCGAAGAATTCGCAGAACTTAAAGCAACATTCGACGATTACATTCTTGTTCCCAACTACAATCAGGCGTTCATGGATCTTGAGTCCGGCGCTGTTGACGCTGTAGCAATGGATATCGGCGTTGCGCGTTTCCAGATCGAAGGCAAGGAAGATACATACAGAATCCTTGAAGAGCCCATTGTTTCCGAGCTTTACGGTATCGGATTCCTTAAAGGCAACGAAGAACTCAGAGACAAAGTTCAGGAAGCTATGGATGAAATCGTTGCTGACGGCACATTCGCCGCTATTTCAAACAAATACTTTGGATACGATGTAGGTCTTTCTGAATAAATAAAAGGACATATATTTCTAACATAATAATATAGTATCTGTTAAAAAATCAGTATTCCCATCGGCCTGAAAACCGGTGGGATTGCTTTTAATTTACCCCTTTGGTTCATATACGCAAGGATAAAAATCGGAGTCCCCATCGGGCCCGTACCGACGGGGTTAAGGAGAAAAGAACAATGACTTTAGAGCTAATATTGCAACAGCTTCTGGCAGGCTTAGGCACTTCTCTTAAAATATTTGGACTGACTCTTTTGTTTTCCCTTCCTCTGGGACTTTTGGTTTCATTCGGAAGAATGTCCAAAATCACACCCCTTCGCGGTCTGATGAAGGTATACATCTCAATCTTAAGAGGAACGCCTCTTATGCTCCAGCTTTTCGTGGTATACTTCGGTCCCTACTATATTTTCGGGAAACAGATTACTCCCAGTTACAGGCTGACGGCCGTAATCATAGGCTTTGTGCTGAACTACGCGGCCTATTTCGCGGAGATTTTCCGAAGCGGTATCGAATCCATGCCCCAGGGTCAGTATGAAGCGGCAGAGGTTCTGGGATATACAAAAAGACAAACCTTTTTCAAAATAATATTTCCTCAGGTAATAAAGAGGATCCTTCCGCCTATTACCAACGAGACCATAACCCTTGTAAAGGATACGTCTCTGGCCTTTTCAATCGCCGTAGCGGAAATGTTCACCGTGGCAAAGGCTCTTGCGGCGGCCCAGAGAAGTATGGTTCCCTTCGCGGCGGCAGGTATTTTCTATTACGTTTTCAACTTCGTGGTGGCATTCGCCATGGAGCGGATAGAAAAACGGCTGAGTTATTACAAATAAACCAAGGAGTGTCCGGAAAATGGAAGTTTTCAGAATAAATAACATCAAAAAAACCTTCGGTGACAACGAGGTTTTGAAAAATATATCCGTGGCCGTTGAGCCGGGAGACGTAGTCTCCGTTATCGGGCCTTCGGGAAGCGGAAAATCCACCCTTCTGCGGTGCGCCACACTTTTGGAGACCATGGATGAGGGCGAACTTATATATAACGGTAATAAAATCGCGTATATGGAAAACGGGAAAACGGTATACGCTCCTCCCGGGGAGCTGAGAAAAGCAAGAAGCAATTTCGGACTGGTTTTCCAGAACTTTAACCTGTTCCCGCATTTTTCCGTTATGCGGAATCTTTGCGACGCTCCCGTTTCAGTACAAAAAAGGGAAAAATCCGAGGTCGTTGCCGAGGCAAGAGCTCTTCTTAAGAAAATGGGTCTTGAGGATAAGGAAGACGCGTATCCATACCAGCTTTCAGGCGGCCAGCAGCAGAGGGTATCCATTGCGAGAGCCCTTATCATGAATCCGTCGATCCTCTTTTTCGACGAGCCCACATCCGCTCTGGACCCGGAGCTTACAGGTGACATCCTGAAGGTAATCCGCGACATGGCGGCAGAGCATATGACCATGGTTATAGTTACTCACGAGATCGAATTCGCGAAGAACGTGTCGGACAGGATCATATTCATGGCTGACGGGGTAATTGTGGAAGAAGGTCCGGCCGTGGATCTTGTAAACAATCCCAAGAACGAACGTACAAAATCATTTTTAGGTAAATTCCAAAGGTAAAAAGAGGTGGATATATGTATAAAGGAAAATTAAGCGAAATGCACCTCGAAGCCCTTTTTGAGGCGATTCTGAAGCTGGAAACCATAGACGAATGTTTCTGCTTTTTCGAGGATTTATGTACAATAAGCGAGATAAAGGCCATGTCCCAGCGTCTTGAAGTGGCAAAAATGCTCAAGGCCGGAGCCACATTCAATACCATCGTGGAAAAAACGGGAGCTTCAACAGCTACCATTTCCCGTGTGAACCGGTGCATTAACTACGGCGCAGGCGGATATGACAAGATTTTAGGGAAACTTTAAAAAGAAGTACATTTGATGTACTTCTTTTTTTTAAGCTAAATTCGGCTTTGCCGAGCTAAATTCGCCTTCGGCGAGCTGTGGTCAGAATCCGCCTTGCGGATTCAAAGGAGTGCCTTCGCCACAATGAAGTTTGCTTCGCAAATGAAGAAATGAAGCGCTTCGCTATGAAGCCTCCCTCCGTGAGGGCTAATTATTGTTAAAATCCGCCTTCGGCAGATTTAATTAAAGTGCTTCGCACTGAAATAGTAAGAATTTCGGCTAAGAATTCAATTTTCGTTAATTTTAAACATAGCCGACAACCTTCCCTTACTTACTACACGGGGTCAAGGGGCGAAGTCCCTTGCGGGGTTCTTAGGGGCAGAGCCCCTAAGCCCTCGGAGAGCCGCCGGAGGCATAGCCAACGCCCCTGAGCCCTCACGCATTATTTCCTTGCAATCTTTGCTTTTATTCTGTCAAAATCCGCTTTCATCTTCGCGCGTCGTTCCTCAACCTTTTGCTTAGCCTCTTTCTTTTTCTCTTCCCTCAGCTTCTGACGCGCTTCCTTCGCCATCTGCCTCTGGATCTCACGCGCCTTTTCCACCTCTTCCGCGATCTCCGCGGCGTCCAGTCTTGTAATGTGGCCGGAAAACTTCTCTATTCTCATATCAATGGAGTTGTACTCCATCTCCGATGCCAGAGCAACAAGGGCAGTCGCTCCTTCCGGAATCAGCGCGCATACCCTCTCAATAAGAGTCGCGTTCTTTTCCTTGTCCGCCATATCCTTTGTCCTGCCGATAATATATCCCAGTCCCGAGCAGAGAATAATGCCCAGAGGTCCTCCCAGAACACCCGCCAGACTGCCTATAAGTCCGCCTTTGTTCGCATCGTCCCTCGTCTCCTTTCCCGAATCAAAAAAATCCCTCGTAATCATCCTGCCGCCAACATTTTTCAGAATGCACGCCTCGGATATAACAAACTCCGGATTAACGGCTATTCTCTTTAGATCCGAAAAAGCCTGATAAGCTTCGCTTTCAACATCAAAATTTATAACGATTACATTTTCAGCCATGTAAGATTCCTCCCGTTTATTGGTTTTTTCTATTTATCTTACCATTATCCCTGCCGGAGCTTCAACCGGCTGTTATTCTTTTTTAATATAATCAGCGGCAAAAAAACCGCTCCGCCGGAAAAATCTATTTTTTTACTCTCTTCCGGAGAAACGGTTTTCGATTCCGTGATTTCACAATATGCTTTTTATCTGCATCCTCCGCTTTTTCCGCAGCATCCGCTTTTCCGCATACTGCAGCATCCGCAGCCCAGACCGGCTTTCTTCCTTTTAATCATCGTCCGCACGGCCCATGCCACAAAGAAGCAGACCACAGCCACAATCAATATATCCAAAGGTCCCATATAAAAAACCTCCTTTTATAGTATCAATCCGACGATTCCGTAAACTATGAGGGACGCGACCCAAGCCACAGCGCACTGGAAAATAACGACTCCGATTGTCTGCACCGAGCTTCCCAGCTCCCGCCGTATAGCGGAAACCGCCGCGATACAGGGCGTGTAGACCAGTATGAATACCAGATACGCCCAGGCGGATCTTTGGGTGAAAAGACCCGCCACAGCCTCCGTAACAGTTTTTCCCGTTCCGCCAACGAGAACCGTCAATGTCGAAATAATAGCCTCTTTGGCCGCAAATCCCGTTATAAGCGCCGTTGTGCTCATCCAGTTGCCAAAGCCCATGGGCCTGAAAGCCGGAGCAATAAGCCTTCCGAAATACGCAAGCATACTTATATCGGCCGTTGCCGCCACATTCATATGTAAATCAAAGGTTCTGAAGAACCAGATTATTATCGTGCCTAAAAAAATTACCGTAAAAGCTCTTGTAAGGAAGTCTCTCGCCTTGTCCCAGAGGAGCATTCCTGTGTTTTTGCCCGTAGGCATCCTGTAATTGGGCAGCTCCATTACGAAAGGCACCGGATTTCCCTTTAATACCGAGCGGTTCATTATAAATCCGCACAAAAGCGCCAGACCTATGCCTATAACATAAAGCACAATGATGACCTTCACGGCGGATGACCCGAAAAATATACCCGTCAGCATTCCGTATACGGGAAGCTTGGCGGAACAGCTCATGAAAGGCGTCATGAGTATGGTCATTTTCTTGTCTCTTTCGCTGGTAAGTGTCCTTGTTGCCATAACCGCCGGCACCGTGCATCCGAAGCCGATGAGCATGGGCACGAAGCTTCTTCCCGAAAGCCCGATTTTTCTAAGGGGTTTGTCCATAACGAAAGCCACACGGGCCATGTATCCGCTGTCCTCCAGCATGGAAAGACAGAAAAACAAAATCACGATTATGGGCAGGAAGGAAAGAACGCTTCCTATTCCGGCGAAAACACCGTCAATTACAAGGGAATGGACTACTTCGTTTATGCCGTAATTTGTGAGATTGGCATCCACAACTCCTATCAAGCTGTCTATAACTCCCGAGAACGCGTCGCTGGCGGTGGTTCCCACGATTCCGAATGTAAGCCAGAAAACAAAAAGCATTATGCCGATGAATATGGGTATCGCCCATGTCTTATGGGTAAGCAGGCCGTCTATTTTCAAGCTCCTGCTGTGAGCTTTGCTGTATCCGGATTTTTTAACGGTTTCAGCGCATAAATTATCTATGAACGTATACCGCATATCTGCCATTGCCGCCTCGCGGTCCATATTCATTTCCGTTTCCATTTCCTGAACGTCATGCTCTATGAGTTCCTTCTCGTTCTGGGAAAGCTCCAGTCTGTCCATCAATATGTCATCGCCTTCAGCGATTTTCGTTGCGGCGAATTTATCCGGAATTCCTATTCTTTCCGCGTGGTCCTCTATAATATGCCTTATGGAATGGACTGTCCTGTGCACCGGTCCGGAGCAGAAATCCGTCACCTTGGGGTTCTGCCTGGTCTTAGCCGTGCGCACCGCTACCTCCAAAAGCTCCGCCACGCCTTCGTTTTTGCTGGCGGAAATGGGGATCACAGGCACTCCGAGACCCTCTTCCATCCTCTTAATATCCACAGTCGAGCCGGACTCACGCATTTCATCCATCATGTTGAGCGCTATGACCATAGGGATATTAAGCTCAATAAGCTGAAGCGTGAGGAAAAGACTCCTCTCAACATTTGTGGCGTCCACAATATTTATTATAGCGGACGGTTTCTGATCGATAATAAAGTCCCTGGAAACCACTTCTTCCTTGCTGAAGGGCGACAGGGAATAAATGCCCGGAAGGTCCACAAGAGTTATATTCTTATACCCTTTTATGGTACCGTCCTTTCTCTCGACGGTAACTCCGGGGAAGTTGCCCACGTGCTGGTTGGAGCCGGTGAGCTGATTAAAAAGCGTTGTTTTTCCGCTGTTCTGGTTGCCTGCGAGCGCAAAAACCATAATATCACTCCTCTATCTTTGTTACCTCGATTTTTTCGGCGTCCTCCACTCTGATGGTGAGTTCGTAGGACCGCAGATGTATCTCAATAGGGTCGCCCATGGGAGCGAATTTCCTGATAAAGACCTCCGTTCTCGGGGTAAGACCCATGGCAAGGAGTCTCCTTCTGACAGCGCCCTGGCCTCCAACAGCCGTTATTCTGGCTCTTTCACCAATTTTAAGCTCATTCAGTGTCATAAAAAATCCTCCTTACCAAAAATTTGTTTTCCTTTATATTTAAGTAAGTTTCCGCTTCTGTTAATCTTAGCTAACACATCCGCAAAAAATAAACTTCCCTTTCAGGGATACGTAAAATTCGTCATTTCCGAGCATATCGCCCCATAACTGCGGCTTTTTGCTCCGAAAAGATTGTTCGCCTAAGCTAACTGCTCTTTTAGATTATTTTACTTCATGTCTTTGTCCTTGTCAATATGTTTATGCGGAAATTTGAAAAAGTTTTTTTGGATAAGTTTAAAGATTTGCGGAAAACACGCGTATTATTCTATCCAAAAAGACAAACGGAAGCTAAATTCGGCTTCGCCGAGTGAAACAGACCCTCGGTCAGCTAAATTCCCTCTGCGAGGGAGCGAAATTGCGCTTGCGCAGCTGCGGTCAGAATCCGCTTTGCGGATTCATTTAAAAGCATCGCACAGAATATTGGAATTTTTCGGATAAAGGCAGGTTCTTTCGCCTGTTCAGATTCATGGCTAAAACTCCCTCAGTTAGCTTGCGCTGACAGCTCCCTCAAAGAAGGCGCCTTATTTAACAGCCGAAATCTTCTGCTTTTCAGCGCGAAGCGCTTCAAATGAATCCGAATTTATGAGGATTCTCACCTTAACTGCGCAAAAAAAGACGGCGGGAAAACAAATCCGCCATCTGATTTCAAATATTCAATAATATACAAAGTCTCAAAACCCTTTTTGCGCAATACCGCTCGCCGCAGGCGAATATCCCTGTCTCTTCCGTGCGCCTATCCAAATAAAACCGCCAGAACTTCTTTCGGACGCATATCCTTTATTCCTTCCGGATCCTTCAGTCCTCCTTCAGACCAGGAAAACAATCCTGCCGTGTCACCGCTGAATCCGAAATACACACCGGGGTTTTGCAGAGGCACTCCATACCTCTCGTACCATTTGGGATAATACTCAGACATATACTTTTCCGCAAGTCTTGCCGCCTCGCAGGAGCTGTCATTGCCGACAGCGCCGATCTGAACTCCGCCTCCGGGCTGTCCCGTACGGCTTTTTGACGGCGTGGAATGAAGAATTACAACGCTTCCGTCTTCGCAGGTGCCGAGAGAGATCCACACGTGGCCGTTAATACTCATAATATCTCCGGGTTTCGTCTCGCCAATGTCCTGAGTCCATGTACCCCAGCCTCTGTCCGCAAGGCTTTTCGCGAATCTGGTAGACCCTGTCACATATCCGGGTCTGCCGTTTTCCGTCTCCAATGTGTTGTATAACGCCCAGCCAACGTAACCGGAGCAGTCCAGGCCGGCGTAATAATACTCGTTATACGCCCCGTGGGGATAGTATGTGTTTTTCGCGTCTTCCGTGCGGTATGTATAATTGGCGTCATTCTCATTGAAAAACCAGACCCAGTCGTCAGCGACGCCGATGGTCCTCGCCTGAACCGAAGAACCTTCGTCCTGCCAGTCCCAGCCTCCGCCGAACATATAAAGAGTGGTTCCCACTGGCTCCATTGCTGTCTTAAGGAAATTTTTCACAGTCCGCAGCCCAGGCGTACCGCTGACAGGCGGTTCGTAAGCCTTATCAAGTCTCCATACCTCAACTGCGTGCTTCACCGTGTTCCCGTCGGAAATAATATTGTACAAATACCCTTCCTTCAGGGTGTTCTGCACGGGATAAGCATACTTTCCGCCGGAATCCTGCTCGCCGTTGTCAATGGAAAACACTTCTTCCGCGCCGTCCACAAGAAAACGGTACCGGAAATTATCCTTATTTTCTTTATTTGTCTCCGGAGCCCCATAGTTTACCACGCCCAGATATTTTGCCATCTTCATATCAGCCATAGCATTTGTCCCGCAGCCGGCTATGAGAGAAAACGCCAGAACCGCGCCGGCTGTTCTTAATCCGTATTTCATATTCTCACCTTAATTATATGCTCAGTTCTTTGCCTAAATTATAGGCTTCTTCCAGATCCTTGGGGAACTGCTCCTCACGATGGGCCTTCTTATGCTCCCCGTCAAACATTCCCATGCTGTATTTGCTGTAATCCGTTACCTGAAGGGTGTCGCAGGAAGGGTATACGCGCACTTCGCCGCCAAAGAAAGCGCCGAAGAAAAACTCCGTATTCTTAAGAGTCTTTCTCATGTTCGCCTCATAAAATTCCTTCGATGCGTTCATTGTATAAATAAGTCCCACATTGAGTTTGCCCTTGTAATAGCTTACGCCTTCGTCATAAGACAGCACACAGAATCCGAGACGCTCGTAAAGAGCGCGGAATTGCGCCGTAGGCTCGCCCATGTAGATGGGAGTTCCGATAATTAAAGCGTCCGCTTTGAGGATCTTGTCGATCAGCGGCGAAAGATCGTCCTTCCAGAAGCATTTGCATCTTTCGGCTTCTGCTCTCTTGCAGGCGAGACAGCTTCTGCATCCCGTAAAATTCAGGTCGTAAAGGTCTATGTACTCTGTCTCCGCTCCGGCGTCTTCAGCGCCTTTCTGGGCTGACTTCAGAAGCTGGGCCGTGTTCCATGTTTTTCTGGGACTTGCGTTTATAAAAATAGTTTTCATCCGTTTCACTCCTTATAATAATAAAAATCAAATTTTCTCAACTTATTGGCGCTCTTTTTGAGCCTGTCCCCATTATACCACTCGTACAGCATACAGGTCAAAAATGTTTTTGCGCTGTTTTCAAATAAAAAACAAAGGACACGCGATTTCTCACGCATCCTTTACCAATTCGATTAAAATTTTATCCCCATAAAACAACTCAACTCATTCGCGAAAGGCCTTTTTTGTATTCAGCCGGCGCGAATTGCCGCTTATCAAATCTTCTTTGAATATGTAAGTCTTTTCAGTCAGGCAAATGTGTCTGCAAGCACCTGAAGGGCGTTGCCGTCGATTATTTTCTCGCCGTGCTCCATAAGATATTCCTCCGCCAGCATATTGGAAACGTGTTTTCTGCCGAATTCATAAAGCATATCCTCGATGGCCTCCACCTCGATGTTGTCCAGAGGGTTGTCGTTGATGACTATGAGGAAATATCTTCCGTTATTCTTGTAAACAGAGTTGGTTCCTGTATAAACCTTGCTGATGTCCGGCGAAATATCTATAATATCGTCCAATGTATCAAATGAGAAAATCAAAATGCTGTCATCGGAAACAGTTCTGGGCGAGTAAGGCGCCTCGATGGATTTTCTCTTGTACTTGCGCATGCCCTTGCTGTTGTCCAGCTGGAAGAATTTCTCGATGTTCTCGCTCTTCTTGTTGGAAACCTTTGTAACGATGATCATGATGCTTTCGGGCGAAGCAGGAACAGCCTCCACCATAAGAGGCGTATTATCTATTGGAAAATCGCACTGCGAAACAGCTTTTTCTATCATGTCTCTGAAAATTTTCTGAGTTCTCTCACTGGGAGTTGCCAGATCCTCAATTTTGATTTTCATCTCTTCCATATCTGCCTGAGTTAAAGTAAATTTTAACTGGGAATCGCTGACTTTTTCTATCTTCAAAAGTATCACTCCCTTTCTGAATATATGTATAGTATATATTTAATTTCAAGTTATGTAAAGAGGATATTATTGGTGTCACGAAATTGTAACCTAACGGAATATGCTTCCACAGGGTATTATAACACAAAGATTTAGCACTCTCAAGACCGGAGTGCTAAATAATAGTTTACAATTTTCTTAAGGATTATAGATGACAGCTAAATTCGGCTTTCAGCCGAGCTAAATTCCTTCGGAGCTAAATTGTGCTTCGCACAGCTAAATTCGCCTTCGGCGAGCGAAGGTGCGCCTTTGGCGCAATGAAGTTTGCTTCGCAAATGAAGAAATGAAGCGCTTCGCTATGAAGCCGCCCTCTTTGAGGGCTAATTATTGTTAAAATCCGCCTTAGGCAGATTTAATTCAAGTGCTTCGCACCGGCACCGTAAAGGTACAGCGAAATTCGGCTTCGGCGAGCGAAAGTCAGAATCCGCTTTGCAGATTCAAAGAAGTGCCTTCGGCACAATGAAGTTTGCTTCGCATTGAGAACTAAAGTGTTTTGAAAAAATTGGATTTTCAAATAACTTGATAATAGCCGATAACCTTCCCTTAACTTACTACACGGGTCAAGGGGCGAAGTCCCTTGCGGGGTTCTTAGGGGCAGAGCCCCTGAGCCGCCGGAGGCACAGACCCGAGGAGAGCCGCCGGAGGCATAGCCTCGGAGAGAAATCTTTGCATTTTCTTTATATTTAATACTTTTGTAACAATTTTGTGATGATTTCTTAACACACATATACTATACTGGTATTAGCCACTGAGGCGAGTGAGTGCTAAAAAGAGTCCTCACTCTTATTTAAGTTGAGCAAAAAAGCAGAAATCAAACATAATACAAAACATAATTATTAAGCAGAAAACAATACCTACCTTATTAAAAAATTATACGAGGTGATTTTATGAATACAGAAAAATTAACAGAAAAATCAATCAACGCTATCCAGACAGCACAGAATAAAGTTGTGGAATACTCCAACACAAGACTTGAGGAAGAACACCTTCTCTACGGCCTTGTATTCCAGGAAAACGGCCTTATTCCCAACCTTCTTGAGAACATGGGCGTAAACATCAACGGTTTTAAGGCTGATATCGAGAAAAATATCTCCTACTTCCCCAAGACCTCATCGGCAAGAAGCTCCGACACAATGTACGTTTCCCAGTATGTCGACAGAGCTCTCCTGAACGCCGAGGAGATCGCGGCCCAGATGGGCGACGAGTACACCTCCGTGGAGCACCTTTTCATGGGCATTATCGACAGTCCTTCGCCTGATGTGAAGAAGCTTTTCGGCAAATACAGAATCGACAGGGAATCCTTTATGAAATCCCTTGCGGAGGTCAGAGGCAACATCCAGGTGGACAACGCCAACCCCGAGGATTCCTACAACGCACTGAAAAAATACGGCACCGACCTTGTTGAAAAAGCGCGTACCAAAGAACAGGACCCTGTTATCGGACGTGACGAGGAGATCAGAAACGTGATCCGTATTCTTTCCAGAAAAACAAAGAACAATCCCGTTCTCATCGGCGAGCCCGGCGTAGGCAAAACAGCCATCGCGGAAGGTCTTGCACAGAGGATAGTTAAAAACGACGTGCCTTCATCCCTGAAGGACAAAACCATATTCTCCCTTGATATGGGCGCTCTTATCGCAGGCGCAAAGTACAGAGGCGAGTTTGAGGAACGTCTCAAAGCCGTGCTTAAGGAAGTCTCCAAGAGCAAAGGCAGGATCATCCTCTTCATCGACGAGCTTCACAACATTGTGGGCGCAGGCAAGGCTGACGGCGCAATGGACGCAGGAAACCTCTTAAAACCTCTTCTTGCCAGAGGCGAGCTTCACTGCATCGGCGCGACGACTCTTGACGAATACAGAAAGTACATCGAAAAGGACGCCGCTCTTGAGAGAAGATTCCAGCCCGTTATGGTCAAGGAGCCTGACGTTGAGGACACAATCGCCATTCTGAGAGGTTTGAAGGAAAGATACGAGGTATTCCACGGCGTTAAGATACAGGACAGCGCCATTATCGCCGCAGCGAACCTTTCCAACAGATATATCACGGACAGATTCCTGCCCGACAAGGCAATCGACCTTATTGACGAGGCCTGCGCAATGCTCCGTACGGAAATCGATTCAATGCCTACCGAGCTTGACAGGATCCGCAGAAAAATCATTCAGCTTGAGATTCAGGAAGCGGCGCTCAAGAAGGAAAGCGACGAATTATCCGCTGAACAGCTGGGCAAGATACAGAAAGAGCTTGCCAACCTGAGAGAGGATTTCAAGGCTATGAACTCCACATGGGAGCGCGAGAAAACCGGTATTTCCCGTGTTCAGAAGCTGAAAGAGGAGATCGAGGACGCGTCTCACGAGCTGGAGAAAGCCGAAAGCTCCTACGACCTGAACCGCGCCGCCGAGCTGAAGTACGGCACTCTGCCCAGACTTAAAAAAGAGCTTGCCGAGGTGGAAGCCGAAGGCGAGGATGACAAACCGGAAGCTCCTTCCCTTCTTCGTGACAGAGTAACGGAGGAAGAAATCGCCAAGATCATCGAGCGCTGGACAGGTATTCCCGTTTCAAAGCTGGTTGAGAGCGAAAAAGAGAAACTCCTTCATCTGGAGGATGAACTGCATAAACGTGTAATCGGCCAGGACGAGGCCGTTAAGAGCGTAGCCGAGGCCATACTCCGTTCAAGAGCCGGAATCTCCGATGAAGGCAGACCAATCGGGTCATTCCTCTTCCTGGGACCTACGGGCGTCGGCAAGACCGAGCTTGCGAAGACCCTTGCTGAGAGCCTTTTCGACGCGGAAAAGAATCTTGTGCGTATCGATATGAGCGAGTACATGGAGAAATTCTCCGTATCACGGCTCATTGGAGCGCCTCCCGGATATGTGGGTTATGAGGAAGGCGGACAGCTCACCGAAGCGGTGCGCAGACAGCCCTATTCCGTAATACTTTTCGATGAGATCGAGAAAGCCCATCCCGATGTGTTCAATGTGCTCCTGCAGGTGCTGGATGACGGACGTGTTACGGATTCCCAGGGACGAACAGTGGATTTCAAGAACACTGTAATCATCCTCACATCCAATCTTGGTTCAGAGTACATTCTTGACGACATCAGCGATGACGGCGAGATTTCCCAGGAAACGAAGGATCTTGTTTCCGCGCTCCTGAAGAAGTCCTTCCGTCCCGAGTTCCTCAACAGGCTGGACGAGATAGTCTTCTACAAACCTCTTACAAAGGACAACATCCGGGCTATTGCGGGGCTTATGATCAATGCTCTGAACAAACGTCTCGAAGACAAGAAGCTTTCCGTTGAGCTGACGGAGGATGCCATGAACATGGTTATTGATGAGGGCTTCGATCCTGTTTACGGCGCGAGACCGCTCAACAGGTACATCAAGCACAACATTGAGACACTTATTGCCAAGAAGATATTAAGCGACAACCTTCAGCCGGGTTCCGTCCTTACTGTGGACGTGGTAAACGGCGAATTTGAGGTCAGCGCTTGAGTAATATAACATAATCTCCTCTAAAGGCGCAGGGATTTCAGTCCCTGCGCCTTTTTCTGTGGCTGTGCCTCCGGCGGCTCAGGGCTATGCCTCCGGCGGCTCTCCGAGGGCTTAGGGGCTCTGCCCCTAAGAACCCCGCAAGGGACTTTGCCCCTTGACCCGTGTAGTAAGTTTGGGATGGTAATCGGCTAAACTCAAGCTTTTCACTCTCGTAATCTTACACAATATAATTCCATTTCTCAGCGCGAAGCACTTTAATTAAATCTGCCTAAGGCAGATTTTAACAATAATTAGCCCTCACAGAGGGCGGCTTCATAGCGAAGCGCTTCATTCCTTCATTTGCGAAGCAATCTTCATTGTGCCGAAGGCACTCCTTTGAATCCGCAAAGCGGATTCTGATCTAATCTGCGCTTGCGCAATTTCGCTGCTCTAAGAGCAATTTAACCGACCGCAGGTCTATTTAGCACGCCGCAGGCGACCCTTGTCGTGTTCCCCTTTAGGCAAACAAAAAAACTGCGGCCGAAATTCTTTCCTAGCCGCAGATTTCATTTTCATTATTCAGTTTTATTCAATCATCCGCAAAAATCCCGCCTCGTCGATAACGGGAATTCCCAGGGAATTGGCTTTATCCAGCTTGCTTCCGGCGGCCTCTCCCGCAAGTACGAAGTCCGTTTTTTTGCTGACGCTTCCCGGCGATTTTCCGCCGTTTTTCTCAATAAGGGCGACGGCCTCCTGTCTGCTCAAGGTAGGCAGAGTACCCGTCACAACAATGCTTTTTCCTGCCAGCTTGTCGGAAGCGGCCTCGTTTTCCGCCTTCATGTTCACTCCCAGAGCCTCCATTTTCTCCAGGATCTCAACATTTTTCGGGTTTCGGAAAAACTCGTAAATGGACCTCGCGGAAATGGGACCCATGTCCTCTACCTCCATTATTTCCGCCTCGGAAGCGTTCCGGAGCGCGTCCACGGAGCCGAAACTGCTCATAAGAGCCTTTGCCGCCGCCTTGCCGATATTGCCGATGCCCAGTCCCGTTATGAGCTTGTCGGGAGTATTGGCCTTGGAGTCCTCAATGATCTTCAGGAGCTTGTCCGTGTTCTTTTCCCGGCCCAGAATTCCCTTTTCTATGAGCTCGTCACGATGATCTTTCAATGTATATATATCGGAAATGTCCGAAATGTAGCCTTCTTTTATGAGCTGGGCGATGTAGCTTTCGCCGAAGCCCTTCAGGTCCATGGCGTTCCTTCCGGCAAAGTTTATTATGCTTTTTTCCAGCTGCGCCGGACAGCTGGGATTGGTGCATTTTATGTCTGCCATGTCGGCCTCGCGCCTTGCGGGCGAACCGCAAACGGGACAGGTCATGGGAATAACGAAACGTTTGGTGCCTGCCGGGCGTTTTTCCTTCACGACGCTCTTCACCTGGGGGATTATCTCTCCCGATTTATACACCAGCACAGTATCGCCTACCCGGATGTCCAGCTCGTCCACAAAATCCTGATTATGGAGCATTGCGCGGCTGACCTCCGTACCGCAGAGGCGCACAGGCTCCAGGATCGCCGTAGGGGTTATTCTGCCCGTTCTGCCCACGGAAAGCTCGATGTCCAGCACCCGTGATTCCTTTTCCTCAGGCGGGTATTTATAGGCCACGGCCCACTTGGGCGTGTTTGACGTGGTGCCTGCCTGCTGTCTGTAAGTAAGATTGTTCAGTTTCACAACCGCGCCGTCTATGTCGTAGCCGAAACTTCCCCGCATTTCGCCGATTTTGTCGATGGCGCCGGAGACCTCTTCGGCTGTCCTGCACACGAAATATGTGTCGATGACCTTGATTCCGTTGGATTTCAGGTATTTATAGCCGTCCGTATGGGTAGCGATGTCCATGCCGTGAATCTCCTGGATATTGAACACGAACATGGAAAGGTCGCGCTCTTTGACGATTTTGCTGTCCAGCTGGCGCAGTGTTCCCGCGGCGCAGTTTCTGGGGTTGGCGAAGGTTTTCTTGCCGTTAAGCTCCTGATGGGCGTTGACACGCTCAAATGCCTCAATGGTCATATAGACCTCGCCTCGTATCTCCAGATAAGGCACGGGATTTTTCAGGGTCTTCTTCACGTCTTTGATGACGAGAGCGTTTTCCGTCACATCCTCGCCCTGGATAAGGCCGTCGCCTCTGGTTATGGCCTTGGTGAGCTTTCCATCCTCGTAGCGCACCGCCATGGAAAGGCCGTCTATTTTCGTTTCCACTACAAATTCTGTGTCCGGACCGAACTGGGTCTTCATGTCGGTCACAAAGTCCGACACCTCGCTCTTGGAGAACACGTCTTTCAGGCTCAGCATAGGCACGCGATGGCGCACAAGGACGCCTGCAGTACGCTTCGCGGCGCCGCCTACGGTTTTTGTGGGCGAATCTGCCGGAACCCAGTCGGGATGCGCCTTCTCCACGGCTTTCAGCTCGTTCATGAGCATATCAAAGCCGTAGTCCGTCAGCTCAGGACTGTCCTCATTGTAGTACAGGTTCCTGTGGTAATTTATTTTTTCAATCAGTTCGAGGTATTCCTCTTTTGAGTAATCTTTATCCATAAAAATCTCCTATTTAATGCCTCCGGCGGCTCAGGGCTCCGCCCTAAGAACCCGCTTAAGGCTCTGCCTTAAGAATCCGCTCTCCGAGGGCTCAGGGGCTCTGCCCCTAAGAACCCCGCAAGGGACTTCGCCCCTTGACCCGTGTAATAAGTATCGGGAAGTTATCGGCTATATATAAGTTTGCCGAAATTTGAATTTTTTCAGTGCGAAGCACTTTAATTAAATCTGCCGAAGGCGGATTTTAACAATAATTAGCCCTCAAAAAGGGCGGCTTCATAGCGAAGCGCTTCATTTCTTCATTTGCGAAGCAAACTTCATTGCGCCAAAGGCGCTTTTTGTCCCTTGACCTCGTGTAATATGTTTTTCAAGGTTATTGTCCATAATAAAGTGTTTCCATATCTTAATCTTCCGCTGAAGATGCCACTTTTCTTCCCGCACCGAAGGTGCGTCCTCCCGAAAATGACAAAGGAGCATTGCGACGACTCATTTTCGGGACTAAACTTTTATCAATTTCGCCAGGCTTGCCATAAACTTCTTCTGCCCATACTTGGGGAAGTCTATTGTAACCTCAAAGTCCGCTCCGCCATTCACAATGGAGACCACCGTGCCGATGCCGTATTTGGGGCTGCGCACCTTGTCGCCCTCGGCGTAATTCAGCTGGCCTTTTGGCGCGGGCATTTTCCGTACAGGCGGAATGTATACCCTGAAATCCTGGCGTTTTTCGGATCTCTTTTCCGGTTTGTCCCTGTCTTTGTCCAGATATGAGAATTTCGTCACCTTAAGAAGCTCCTCCGGTATCTCCTCCAGAAAGCGTGAAGGCGCGTTGTAATGGGTCATTCCGTTGGTCATCCTCTGCTTGGCGTTGGTGAGGAAAAGCTCCTCCTTGGCTCTGGTAATGCCCACGTAGCAAAGACGGCGTTCCTCTTCCATTTCCTTCTGTGTACCGTACATAATGGCGCGGTATGACGGGAAAACTCCCTCTTCCATGCCCACAATGAACACATCGGGGAACTCCAGTCCCTTGGCGGAGTGCAGGGTCATAAGGGAGACCGTGTCCTCGTCCTGGGAATAGCTGTCAATATCGGAAACGAGGGTCACCTCCTCCAGAAAGTCCGCCAGCGTCGCACCGGGATCATCCTTCGCGAAATCCACTGCCTTGGAAACCAGCTCGGCTATGTTTTCCAGACGGTATTCGCCTTCCTCGCCTTCCGCAAGATAATGGGCCTCAAGTCCGCTCCGTTTCACCACTGTTTCCATGAGCTCATCCACGCCCATGCGCTCGGCGTCTTCCTTGAAGCTTTCCATAAGCTCCAGAAAATCGGCGAATTTCTTTCCTGCCGACTTCAAATCGGGTACATCCTCAAGGCACAACAGCGCAAGATACAGGCTCATGTCGTTTTCATAAGCGAAGGCCTGAAGCTTGTCCACGGAAACATTGCCGATTCCTCTTTTGGGCTCGTTTACGATCCTTTTGAATGAAATATCGTCGCCGGGATTCACGATCAGCTTCAGATAGGCCAGAAGGGTCTTGATCTCGGCTCTTTCGTAGAAACGGATTCCGCCGAAAATCCTGTATGGAATGCCTTCCTTGACAAACTGCTCCTCGATTACCCTCGACTGGGCGTTTGTCCGGTACAAAATAGCAAAATCCCGCAGCTTCCTGCCGAAGACCTGCCTTTCCCGAATCTTTTTTATAATGAATTTCGCCTCTCCTATATCATTTTCCGCAGTATGAAGGTGGATTATACCGCCTTTTTCGTTCTGGGTCCAGAGGCGTTTGTTTTTTCGCTTCACATTGTTCTTTATGACAGAGTTTGCGGCGTCCAGAATGGTCTTTGTGGAGCGGTAGTTCTCCTCTAACTTGATCACCTTTGCGCCGGGAAAATCCTTCTCAAACTCAAGTATATTCCTGATATTTGCGCCTCTCCATCCGTATATGGACTGGTCGTCGTCGCCCACAACGCAGATGTTTTTGTGCTTGTCGGAAAGAAGGCGCACCAGCTCGTACTGGGACGTGTTCGTATCCTGATACTCGTCCACCATTATGTAGCTGAAACGGTTCTGATAGTATTCCAGAACCTCGGGAGCCTCTGTAAAAAGCTGTATGGTCTTATATATAAGGTCCTCGAAATCCAGCGCGTTTGAGGACTTAAGCCTGTCCTGATACCGTCTGTATACAGCGGAATATTTCTTCTTCCGAGGGTCGTTGTCCGTGTGAGTGTCGTATTCCGCGGGAGATATTAGCTCTTCCTTGGCGGCGTTTATCTCGGCGATGGCTCCCTTGACGGTAAACGTACGGTCCGTTGCGGAAATCTTCAGCTCCTTGAAAACGTCCTTCATAAGACGCTCGGCGTCGGAAGCGTCATAAATGGAAAAGCTCCTGTCCATGCCGATTTTGTTGATGTCCCTGCGCAGTATACGCACACAGGTGGAATGGAATGTGGAGATCCACACATCCTTCGCGGCGTCGCCCACAAGAGCGTTGATCCTGTCCCGCATCTCGCCTGCCGCCTTGTTGGTGAATGTCAGGGCAAGTATTTTATATGGTTTGACCCCGTCAGCCAGAAGAGAAGCTATCCGCACCGTGATCGTCTTGGTCTTTCCGCTTCCGGCGCCCGCAAGAATGAGCACAGGACCCTCGGTCTGGTTTACTGCTTCCTGCTGCATGGGGTTGAGGTTGTCAAAATCTGTCATTGTTTGGTCCTTTCAAATTGGTTCAAAGTTATCGTGCATGGCGCACGCGATGTTTTTAATGAATATTGAATATTGAATAATGAATAGTTAGGTCAGAATCCGCTATGGCGGATTCGTTTAAAGTTTGGTATTCCTACATTAATTGCGATACCCGAAAGTATCCCTTCATCCAAAGGCTTTCCCCGAAAATGGCTAAGCATAAGCGACAGCTTGTTCGCATCATTTTCGTCAGCACCCGTGTCCACTTTGCTTAAGGCTAATCGAATTTGTGCCGAAGGCCGACTACGGAGCCAAAAACATTGGCGAAAATGGCTAAGCGAAGCGCATCATTTTCGGTCCCCAGTTACAGGATTCTTAAGGTCAAAGCCCTTAAGCGGGGTTCTTAGGGGCAAGCGCCCCTGAGCCCAGCGGAGCGAAAATCCAAACAGCCAATAATCAAAATATGTATATGAACATTGAGCTATTTTTTTAAATTTCTCCGTCTTATTCTGCAAAACATCTTAATTTAATTTTATCATATAAGAAATGACCCGTAAAGTGTCACTCCTCTTTGCAGGATTC
>JAFWDD010000008.1 GCA_017534115.1 Bacillota bacterium
CTTCCGATTATCTATAATCTGAATCTTAGCCGCGGACTTCTCTTGCCGACACACAAAGCCATGCGCTCTGGGGATCCCGTTTCCCGTCAGTTTCGCGCGCAGGCGGCCGTATGGTAAAGATATCCCTTTAGCCGCAGTCCTTCCCCGAAAATGTCTGAGCGAAGCGGGAGTCGGAGCGAATCATTTTCGTCAGCACCCGTGTCCGATTTGTCAAAAGCTTATCTATATGGAGCTGAAGGCTGACTGTGTCTCGCATGACATTGGCGAAAATGTTAAGCGGGAGCGAAGCGGAGCCTCATTTTCGGTCACCAGCACGGGATTCTTAAGGTGCTCCTTAAGCGAGGTGTCGGAGCGGAGCTCTGACAGGGGGTACAAGGGGGATCCCCTTGACGAATGCATAAAATCAGCCGGAAAACGGCATTGCAAAACGAAAATTATACCTTTTGATTTGCTTATATCTAAAATTTTAGAAACTGCCTTCAATTTCTTTGAAATAATTCAGCTTATTTTCCCACATAAGTGCACGTACTACCCCGCCCGCCGCCCTTTTTGTCTCCGACGGCTCAGGGGCTTCGCCCCTAAGAACCCCATTTAGGGCTCTGCCCTAAAAACCCGCAAGGGATTTCATCCCTTGACCCGTGTAATAAGTATAGGAAGGTTATCGGCCATAATACAGCTTTTTGCCTTCGGATACTCATGAGGTAATTGGCGGGTTCAATTATTTGCCAATTTATATTTTTGAAAACATATACTCTTTTGGTATATGTTCGATTTTTCTGTGTTATTTTTATTTTATCCCATTTGACGCGCACGCACTGCCCAGCACGCCGTCCTTTTGGCTGACTGAGAAAGTTCTTCCGATTATCAAAAAACTGAATCTTAGCCGCGGACTTCTCTTGCCGACACACAGAGCCATGCGCTCTGGGGATTCCGTTTCCCGTCAGTTTCGCGCGCAGGCGGCCGTATGGTAAAGATATCCCTTTAGCCGTAGTCCTTCCCCGAAAATGTCTAGGCTTAAGCGATGGCTTGAGCGTATCATTTTCGTCAGCACCAGAGTCCTACTTGTTTAAAACTAATCTAATTTGTGCCGAAGGCCGACTGCAACTCGCATGGCATTGGCGAAAATGTTCTGCGAGAGCGAAGCGGAGCCTCATTTTCGGTCTCCAGCACGGGATTCTTAAGGGCAGAGCCCTTAAGCGGGAGTGCAGGGGAGGTCGCCCCTGCATAAATAAAATTCATTATACAAAAGTTTTTCCAAACTATACATTATTTCGCAGCTTTATATCATATATTAATGAATAATTATGGTATGAATCCTCCTAAAGCCGGATTCGATTTAGCTTAAAAATGTCTCTATTATCTGCGCCAGATCTCTTGCGTCCTTCTCTATCTCCGCGATATTCTCGCCTTCTATCATAACACGCACAAGAGGCTCTGTGCCGGAAGTACGGATAAGCACTCTGCCGGTGTCCTCATACTTGGCCTCAAGATTGCGGATAGCGCGGCGGATCTCCTTGTATTCCATAAATGTATTCTTCTTGATATTGCTGACAGTGGCGTTGACGAGCACCTGAGGCAGAACCTTCATCAGTCCGCCCAGCTGGGACATTTTCTTTCCCGTGTCCTTCATGACCTGAAGTATGTTGAGCGCCGTAAGAATGCCGTCGCCTGTGGAGTTTTTGTCCAAAAAGATAATGTGTCCCGACTGCTCACCGCCAAGGTTATAACCGTTTTTCAGCATTTCCTCCAGAACATATCTGTCGCCTACTGCTGTCTTTACCAGAAGCATATCGTGCTCCCTTGTCATAATATCCAGGCCTAAGTTTGACATTACGGTGCCTACAACAGTGTCTTTTTTCAGCGTGCCTTTAATCTTCATGTTCAGGCCGCAGATCGCCAGGATCTTGTCGCCGTCGATCTCGTTGCCTTCCTCGTCCACACAGAGACAGCGGTCAGCGTCGCCGTCGAAAGCAAAGCCTACGTCAGCGCCTGTCTCCTCCACGAACCTCTTCAGGTTGTCAATGCAGGTGGAACCGCAGTTTTTGTTTATGTTGGTGCCGTCAGGCTCGTTTGCTGTGACGAAAACCTCCGCGCCAAGGTCTCTGAACACGTTGGGCGCCGCCTTATAGGACGCTCCGTTTGCGCAGTCCAGAGCTATCTTGATGCCTGTCAGGTCGTCCATAACGGCGGATTTCAGGTAATTCTCATAATCCGTCAGCGCGCTTTTCCTGTAACTTGCCTTTCCTATTTCCTCGCCTGTGGGCAGAGGTATTTCTGTTATATTATTGAAAAGAGAATTCACCAGAAGCTCTTCGATCTCGGCCTCCAGAGAGTCCCTCAGCTTATAGCCTTCGCTGTTGAAGAATTTGATTCCGTTGTACTCAACAGGGTTGTGGGAAGCGGATATCATTATGCCCGCGTCCAGTTTGTATTCCCGCACAAGATGAGCTACCGCCGGAGTGGGGATAACTCCCGCGAAAATGGCATGAGCGCCAACGGAGCAGATTCCCGACGCGATGGACATACCCAGCATATCGCCGGAAATTCTTGTGTCCTTTGCCACCAGTATGCGGGGCGCGTGGTTCATCTCCTTTGTGAGCACATACGCGCCGGCGCGGCCCACGTTATAGGCCAGCTGACAGGTAAGGTCCGTATTCGCTACTCCTCTGATGCCGTCTGTTCCGAACAATATTCCCATTTTTCTTCCTCCCGAATTTATATTACAGTCTATTTATTAAACAAATGTTTGTGTATGTACGAATTTTAATATTTTTCCTGATTTGCGATTTTTTTCATCATATTATTATATCACGTCAGGCTTTTCCAAACAAGGCATATTCCGACAAAAGCCGGCCTGAAAAGAGGTAAATTTCGGAAAATATTGTAAAATTTACCGCCGAAAGCCCAATTTATAGGGTCCCGCGAGCGTCCCCGCGACGCTTAAGCCTTATCTTCTCTGCTGGAAAAAATTAAAAATTTCCAAAACTTATAATAAATTTGTTAACAAGTAAAGACCCGTCTGTTATAATCTGCTTGTAATAAAAAATATTACAAGTTAAAACCGAAATTCGCTCAGGAGGTAAAATTATGAAAAAAATACTTATTGTCAACGCAAGCAAAAGAAGAAACGGAAATTCATACGCCATGGAAAAGCGCTTTGGGGAGCTTTTTGACGGCAAAGCCGATGTTAAGGTCCTGCGTTTAGGCGAAAGCGCTGTCAACGCCTGCCTCGCCTGCGACGCCTGCAAAAGAAAAACCACTCCCAACTGCATACAGAAGGACGATTTCACAGCCCTCATTCCCGAAATCGATTCCTGCGACGGAATGCTGATTCTCTCGCCCGTCTACTGGGACCAGTTCCCCGCTCAGCTGAAAGCTTTTCTGGACAGGACCTATTCTTTCATGGATTTTACGCAGCCCGATTTTTCCATGGCAGGCAGAAAGAACAAGAAAATCGCCGGATTCTTTTTTGCCGGCTTCGGCCCTGCTGACGTATACACATCTATGGCTGAAACAAATCTGAAAAACTTTGCCGTAGCGGGATTTACTGATGTAAAGGCTCATGTTACGGGCAATGTTAACGCACCGGCAAGCGCAATGGATGACGAAAACGCTCTCAAGGCCGCAGAAGAAACGGCCCAGTGGCTTCTCGCGTAAAAATTTTGAACCGGCGTTGACGGCTCCGGCTAAATGATATATCCTCATTATAAAGGAGGGACAGAGCAATGCGGATTACAAGCAGATTTACAATAGCGGTGCATATCCTGACCGCGGTAGAATATTTCAGCGGCAGTATGACTGTAACCGGCAGATTTCTCGCGGGGAGCATCGGCGCGAATCCCGTTATAGTACGCGCGCTCGCAGGGAAACTTCGGGACGCGGGATTTCTCAATATGAGCCAGGGCAAAAGCGGAATAACTCTCGCGAAGCCTCTGAATAAGATTACATTTTACGATGTTTATAAAATTGCTGACAGTGTGGATGAAACGGGACTTTTCCATTTTCATGAAAACCCGAATATTCTTTGTCCTGTGGGCAGGAATATCCACAAGGGTCTGGACGGAAAGCTTCAGGATGTGCAGAAAGCTATGGAGGATAAAATGCGCGGCATTACTCTGGCGGACGTTATGGCCGATACCCTCAGGGCAATAGAAAACGAGGATAAAAACTGAATTTATGAACAAAAAACGCTTCTGACAAATAAACTTCGCGAAGCGTTTTTATATTTTCGGAAAATTCTGGATTCAGCAAACAAAATCCGGTTTTAAACGGGCGTTGGCGCTGTCAGAAAAAGCTCCTCCGCCGGTCTCATCTGTCCGTCGGAAGAGCTTACTCAGTTTTAGTCCGTTACTTTTGCCAATATTTATTTTTTAGCGAATTTCGCTTTTCTTTTTTCAAAGTCCTCTTTTATTTTCGCGCGGCGTTCTTCGATTTTCTGTTTTGCCGCTTCTTTTTTCTCCTCACGGAGTTTCTTGCGGGCCTCTTTTTCCATCTTTTTCTGAAGCTCAACGGCTTGCTCTACCTCTTCGGCAACCTCTGCCGCGTCAAATCTCGCGGACTTAACAGAAAAATTGTTTAATTTGCCGTTGATGGCATTTTCTCCGTCTTCCCATACCAGAGCGACTACGGATGTAGTTCCTTCCGGAATCAGCTCGCACACTCTTTCTATAAGAGAAGCGTTTTTTTCGATGTCGACGATATCCTTGGTTTTGCCGATAAGATATCCCATGCTTCCGCACAAAATAACAC
>JAFWDD010000076.1 GCA_017534115.1 Bacillota bacterium
AACAGGCGTTAGCAAATACAAAATAATACGCCGATGTGGCTCAACGGCAGAGCAGCTGATTTGTAATCAGCAGGTTAACGGTTCGAATCCGTTCATCGGCTTTTCACGGGTCTTTAGCTCAGTTGGTTAGAGCATCCGGCTCATAACCGGACGGTCCCGGGTTCGAGTCCCTGAAGACCCATTCGTCTCCTAAGGGGACAAACAAAAATATAATATGGCTCAGTAGCTCAGCTGGTTAGAGCGCCGGCCTGTCACGCCGGAGGTCGAGGGTTCGAGCCCCTTCTGAGTCGTTTTATCTGGGAGTTTAGCTCAGCTGGGAGAGCGCTTGCCTTACAAGCAAGATGTCACAGGTTCGAGCCCTGTAATTCCCACTTTGGCCGGTATAAACCGGCTTTTTTCTTGAAATTTTTGTTTCGGGTCATTAGCTCAGTCGGTAGAGCACTGGACTTTTAATCCAGGTGTCCCGGGTTCGAGTCCCGGATGACTCATTGTACTAAAAAAATATGCAGTCGTGGCGGAATTGGCATACGCGCTAGACTAAGGATCTAGTCCGGGTTTTCTGGGTGGGGGTTCAAGTCCCCCCGACTGCAGAAAAAAAGACTTGCAAAATGGCAAGTCTTTTTTAAATGAAGCCGCCCCTTCGTGGCTAATGAAGGAATGAAGCCGCTTCGCTAATGAAGCAACTCCCTACGGTTGTTATTTTTGGCGGCTTCGCTTCATTGGCGCAAACGCCAGCTTCATTAAGCCGAAGGCTTTGCTTCATAGGCACATAGTGCCGCTTCATTAATATCGTCAAAATCGTTTCACTCCTCCTGAGCATCCCCGAGAACATCCATCATCATTTCCAGAAGCTCCCCGTTTTCCTCCAGCAAATTATAAATCCCGTCCTCGGAAAGGACTCCTCTTTTCAAATCCGCAGGAAGCTCGCCTCTTTCATCCGCCTCAAAATCCTCTTTCCACTCATCCGACGCAATATAATCCGCAAGTGTTTTTATATCGCCCAAAGCCTCCGCATATCCGGCAAGAGCGGAATCCAGCGCGTTTATTGCTTCTGCGGCGCGGTTGAATTTTTCTTCCATTTTCTCTATCCTCTCAATATCAAACATGATAAAATCTCCTTTCTTAAAAGCATTTTCATTATTATATCCCAAAAAATGCCCATAATCCATATTAAAAGAGATAATATAAGCCGGTTTTTAAGTAAGTTGTATTTTTATACAAAATGTGATAGGATGAAGTTGTTTGAAGTTTTATTTATTCGAGACAAAAGGAGGAATATTCATGAAAAGAAACATGAAAAAGCTGGCGTGTACGACATTCGCCGTAATCCTGACGGTCAGTCTGCTTACAGCCTGCGGCGGCAGTAAATTAAGCGGCACATATATGTCACAGGACGGTTTCGGACAGGTATTCACCTTCAAGGGAAATAACGTGACCATGTCCGCGTTCGGCATCAGCACCACCGGCGAATACGAAATCAAAGGCGACACTATCGAGATCACATATAATCTCTTCGGCTCCGATTACACATGGTCCCAGCCTTTCTCAAAATCCGGCAAGACCATTACAATAAGCGGCACGCCATTTGTCAAACAGTAGGTGAGCCGGGAGGCATATTTGTATATTTATTCGGTTTAAAGGAGAAAAATTATGGGCTATCAGATGATGTACAGACGTCCCTTTGGAGACAGGGAAAAGCCTTTTATGTACGTGGCTACGGACGAAAACGGCAATGTTACGGCGGAGCCGTGGGACAACGGCCTGGAGAACAAGGTGCTTTTCCGGTCCATGGAGGTTTGGTGCAAAAAAGAGGACGATAAGAATTATAAATCCGCATATAAGGTCTCAAATGAGGACTTTAATTTGTATATAACGGAATCCAGACTGATTTTCAAGTATATACTGCCTGAAACGAACAAGAAAGCCAAGAGTTCTTTCATGGAGTCCCTTTTCAGGAGCATTGACAGCCAACTGTCGGACGGACAGAACATTCTGGGACAGATACGCTATGAATGGCTCATGGACATTATGTATCTTGAAAAAACCGGCTGGATGGGCGGCAATATGCTGAGGTTTACATATGTTGACAGCGACAGAGCGGTCTGGATGGTGAACATTGAGGTTGAAAATGACACGGACGTGAAGCTTTTGGCCAACGACATCCTGCACAAGGCCTGCAGGTATAAGGAGGCCACGAAAAGCCGGAAAAACGATGAATTGATAAGCTTCCTCGCCAAGTACAAAACGGCGGAAATAACGCCGGTGAAGGGGAGAAATAAATTCTCGGTCATATCCTTTCCCGCTGTGATGATGGCCTGTACCGGAGAGGACAAAAGACCGGATCTGACGTAATAATGGAATAAAGTGTTTTTAAGCCGAATCCTTCGGGGTTCGGTTTTTTTGCGGGGTTTTTATTATTGTGTTTTTTGGATATGTATGATACGATGAGCTTGTTATATGAATAATAAAGATAATCCCAAAATGTGGGAAATGCAGAGAAATATAAGAAGGAGGAGAGATCCGATGAAAAGATTTATGTGTGGACTTCTGGTTGCGGGAATGACGCTGGCCTGCGCGCCGACGGCCTTCGCGAATAATAAAATTACGGTAAACGTGGATAAGGACGAACTGGTATTTGATGTGGAACCCCAGATCATAAACGACAGGTTAATGGTTCCAATGCGTGTGATTTTCGAGAAGCTGAACGCCAAGGTCGATTATATAGAGGCGGAAAAAGCCGTTGTTTCCCAAAAAGGCGATAAGACGATACGTTTTGTAATAAATTCCGATTATATGGAAATAAAAGACGGAAATTCCGAAACAAAGAAAATTGCTCTTGACTCTCCGGCAACTATAATTGACGGAAGGACCCTTGTGCCTGCCCGTGCAGTAGCGGAAAGCTTCGGATGCGGAGTTTCATGGGATGGAAACACCAGAACGGTGCAGATAAATACAGACGGCACTGTTTCGAACCAGGAACCTAAAAAAGAAGGAAAATGGGTCGTGACGAAGGAGACGAGTTACATGAACGATGGCAGCGTGTCAAGTTATGCCAAATACGAGTACGACGGCAATGGCAGAAAAACAAAGGGGACAACATACCGTCCCGACAGAAGTGTAACGGGAATGAACGAATACGGGTATGACAGCGCGGGAAATATGACGAAGGAAAGCCATTACCGTTCCGACGGCAGTTTAGGCGACTGGTTTGAATACGAGTACGATGGCAATGGAAAAAAGACAAAGTGTAATGTTCATGATAGTTACAGCAGCTACACACCGGAGTACAAATACGAATATGACAGTAATGGCAGACTGACAAAAACGACGTATTACGAGAATGGCCGCGCGCAACAGTGGATCGAGTATGAGTATAACAATGGGGAAAATTCCACAACGGAGACATATTACAATTTTGACGGAGGTGTAACAAATTTCTCTTTTTACGAGTATGAGTATGACAATAACGGAAACGTAACAAAGATGACGGAATCCAGATGGGGCAGCTATACCATATACGAATATACTTATATACAGTAAAAGCTGTTAAAATTTGAATTCAAGCCGAATCCTTCGGGGTTCGGTTTTTTTACTTTGTATCAAAATAAATACAAAAAGGTTGTAACATTAAGCTATAAATGCTATAATAAATCGTACCAAAAAATCGATATAAATCCCTATAAAAAGGAGGAATTACAATGTTTAATCAGTATCAGCTTCCCTACGGATCCGACGCGCTGGAACCCGTAATCGACGCGCTCACAGTTGAAACGCACCACGGCAAACACCATGCGGCATATACGAAAAACCTCAACGACGCGGCTGAAAAAGCAGGCGTTTCCGATATGGATATCGAAGAGCTTCTTGGCTCCCTTGACAAGATCAGCGATGAAGGCCTCCGCAAAGCCATCCGCAACAACGGCGGCGGTTTCTATAATCATAACCTGTATTTCTCAACCATCGCGCCCAACGGTGCAAAGGAACCCACAGGCGCTCTGAAAGCGAAGATCGACGAGACCTTCGGCAGTTTTGACGCACTGAAACAGAAGCTCACAGATCTGGCGACAGGTCAGTTCGGCTCAGGCTGGGCATGGCTTTCCGCAAACAAGGCAGGAGACCTTATGGCTTCCGCAAGCCCTAACCAGGACAACCCCATCAGCGAAGGCACAGGCTTCATCCCCATGGTGGCAATCGACGTTTGGGAGCACGCATATTACCTGAAATACAAAAACCTCAGAGGCGACTATATTAAAGCCCTTTTCGATATTATGGACTGGAAAGCAGTTGAGGAGAATTACGCAAGAATTACAAAATAAAACAAGAGAATTTTTGCAAAAAGACGAAAAAAATTACCCGTAGAGGAGAGAAATCTCTTCTATGGGTTTTTTAATTTTCCCGAAAATGATGTGAAGACTTTTATGTTGTGGCATATTTTAGCTTCAAGGTATATAGAGTTTTTACCATAACGCCGGGTCATTTCCGGGAGGAAGCGCCTTCGGCGCAATGAAGTTTGCTTCGCAAATGAAGGAATGAAGCGCTTCGCTATGAAGCCGCCCTCTGCGAGGGCTAATTATTGTCAGAATCCGCCGGAGCGGATTCAATTAAAGTGCCTTCGGCACAATTCAGAAGCCGCATGAGCTACCGAAAGTGAAAAGCTTTAGTTTTAGCCGATAACCTTCCCCTAACTTACTACACGGGTCAAGGGATGAAATCCCTTGCGGGTTCTTAGGGCAGAGCCCTAAGCCGCCGGAGGCATACAGGGTTTTTAGGGGCGGAGCCCCTAAGCCCTCGGAGAGTAATTTTCCTTGAGAAACTCCATTGCCTCACGGTATCCTTCGAAATGCTTTCCGTAGATACTCTTGACGCACACCAGCGCAGGGTAGGACACGTGCCGGAACTCCTCCCGCTCATATATATTGGATAAATGCACCTCCACAGCAGGTATGGCAACCGCCTTCAGCGCGTCCAGAATAGCCACGCTTGTGTGGGTATACGCCGCCGGATTAATCACTATACCGTCAAAAACTCCGTACGCCTCCTGAATCCTGTCCACAAGGGCCCCTTCATGATTGGACTGGAAAAGCTCAATTTCCACGCCCAGCTCCGCCGCCGAATCCTCCACAAACCGGCATAAATCAGCATAAGTCTCATTACCGTAAATCTTCGGCTCCCGAAGCCCGAGCATATTCAAATTGGGCCCGTTTATAACCAGTATCTTCATAATCCGCACCTCTTTCTGATAATTTCCGCCGTTTTGGCCGATGACTCCATAGGTATGCGCTCATCGCTCCACGAAATGTACGCCGGCATCCTCTCCGCCGCAATGTCCTCAATGGGCCGCGCCTGGGATATGGGCCTGCCTTTCTTGGAAAGCTCCGAAAGCGGCCTGTCAATAAAGAAAATCCGTCCGTTCTGCCGCAGAAGAGGGTAGTTCCTTTCATGTGTCACCACACCGCCGCCCGTGGCGATGATCTTCCCGCTGAGTTTGCAGGCCTCCCCAAGAGCCTCTGTCTCCTTCTTGCGGAATTCAGCCTCGCCGTACTTCGCGAAAAACTCCGGTATGGTCATGCCTATGTTCTCCGTTATAATGCTGTCGATGTCCAGAAGCTCACGGTCTGTGGCCTCCGAAAGCAGCCTCCCGATAGTGCTTTTGCCGCAGCTCGGCATACCGATTAAAATGACGTTTTCCGTCTGCCGCAGAAGGTCCTCGTACACGGAAAATGTCATCTCATCGGGGATTTTGCTGTCCGTGAATATCTCCGAAGCCCGTTTCGCCTGGCTCACCAGCATGAGCAAGCCTCCGAATGAGGGAATACCGCGTTTCTCTCCGTCCATAACAAGCTTCGTCCGCAGAGGATTATATACAATATCCAGAACCCCTTCACATTTAGTGAATTTATCCAGATCCAGCAGGCTTTCGCCGTTTTTGGGATACATACCCACGGGAGTAGTGTTTACAATGACCTGGGCGTCATAATTGCGTTGGATGTTCTCGTAGTTGTTCTCGCCTTTTCGTGAGATCGTGACGATCTCGCCGGCGCCTAAGTCTGAAAGAGCAGTCCGCACAGCGGGAGCCGCTCCGCCGTCGCCCAGAACGATTATTTTTCTGCCCTCAACGGGTATTTTGCTTGCGATACAAAGGGATCTGAACCCGTCGTAATCGGTGTTGTACCCGAAAAGACTGCCGTCCGGCATTTTCTTAATTGTGTTGACGCTTCCGATCTTTTCCGCTTCCGCAGACAGCTTTCCGCAATATGGTATAACTGCCTTTTTGTACGGGATAGTCACGTTTATGGCGTCGAAGGCCTTTGCTTTCATGAAAGCGTCCAGGTCATCTTTCGGCACCTCGAAAAGGGAATAATCGTAGCCGCCGAGGGCCTTATGTATCTGCGGGGAAAAGCTGTGGCCCAGCTTCTCGCCCAGTAAACCGAAAATCATTTAAATCACCTCTGAATAACTGCCTAAATACGAGAAAGTCTCGCACTGCTCGTCCAATTCGCCCATGAGCTGGATGAATTTGTCCGAGTACACGGACGTGTTCAGGTCGAAATAGAACTTGAACTCGAAATTGCTGTCGGGAATGGGACGGCTCTCCAGCTTCATCAGGTTGATTCCAAGTGCGTTTATCCGCGCCATAACGCGGTAGAGCGCGCCGGGTTTGTGGGGCACCGTCAGCATAACGCTGGTGCAGTCCGCGCCGGGGTAGATCTCCAGATCCTTTGAAATGCAGATGAAGCGGGTGTAGTTGCTGCCCTTGTCCTGGACGGAGTCACGCAGGATGTCCAGGCTGTAGATCTCGGCGCAGGATCGGGACGAAAGCGCGGCGATGTCGGTTCTTTCCGACTGGGACACCATTCTTGCGGCGACGGCCGTGTTCTCCACGGCGGTGACTTTCACTCCGGGGAGCGATTTCAGGAATTCCCCGCACTGGGAGATGGCCTGCTCGTGGGAGTAGATCTCCTTAATATCGCTGATTTTCGCGCCTTTTTTCGCCAGGAGGTTATGGTCGACCTTGATACGCACACTGCGCACGATTTTGAAGTTATACTTGGACATAAGGTCGTAAACCTTGTTCACGGAACCTGCGGTGCTGTTTTCCAGAGGCAGGATTCCGTAGCGGCAAAGGCCGTTGGATACAGCGGAAAATACGTTTTCAAAGGAGTTGAAGAACATGATGTTGGGGAAGGGGAAGAGCCGGGACGCGCCGATCTGGGAGTAGGCGCCTTCGATGCCCTGGCAGGCGATGACGGCCTGTTCCGGGAAGAGCTTTGGGGTCTCGGCAAGGGCTTTCCTGATTTCATCGCCGATGGGCGAGGTTTCACGAAGGATGGAGTTCTGGTAGGTCTTGGAAAGCTCCATTAAAGTGGTGTATAAAACGCTTGCGAAGGACGAGAGCTCGTCGCCGGACTGGTCGCGGACGGCGTTTATTTTCTCACGCTCGCGGGCAGCGTCATAGACGTTGATATGGTTCTCCTTTTTGTACTGGGCGATGTCCTTGGCCACGCTCATACGCTCCTTAAAGAGCTCCACAAGCTGTGAGTCGATGCTGTCAATTTTCTCTCTGTAATCTTTTAAATCCATTCTATTCAACTCCTTTTTTCTTTGTAGTTGCTAACGCTTTTTTTGTAGTTGCTGACGCCTCACGTGAATAGGTAAGGCTTATATAAATTTATTCTCTACACAGCCTAATGGCTTATTTTGTAATTGACAACGGTATTTTTGTATTTGCTAACGCCTCACGGGAATAGGTAAGGCTTATAAAATTTCTATCTCTACACAACCTATTGGTTGTTTTTATATTTGACAACGATATTTTTTTCATGCTTTTTAAATGACAACGGAAAGCTTTGATTTAGCCGATAAGTGCCGGTTTCCGGTGCGTAGCACTTTATTGGAATCCGACGAAGGAGGATTCTATCCATAATTAGCCCTCAAAGAGGGCGGCTTCATTAGGGCTGAAAGCCCGACTTCATTTCTTCATTAGCTCCGAAGGAGCGGCTTCATTGCTGCTGTGCCGTCTGTGCGCCGTGTCATTGAGCCTGCAGCACATCCAAAAGCGCTATTGCGGCCGCCGCTTCCAGTATGGGAATCGCTCTCGGCACAATGCACGGGTCGTGCCTGCCTTTTATAACCAGAGTTTCAGGTTCTTTTCTGCTGAGGGAAACGCTCTTCTGGGGCAGTCCGATTGACGGTGTGGGCTTGAACGCCGCCCGGAATATAATGGGCATCCCCGATGAGATTCCGCCCAAGATCCCGCCATGATTGTTGGTTTCCGTCTTTATAACGCCGTTTTCGATAATGAACGGGTCATTATTAACGCTTCCCGCCATGCAGGAAACATCAAAGCCTGCTCCGAATTCAATACCCTTAACCGCAGGAATTGCGAAAACTATCTGTGAAATGGCGCTTTCAAGGCCTTCGTTCATAGGTCCGCCTATGCCGGCGGGAAATCCGATTATCCCGCATTCCGCAATGCCGCCTATGGAGTCGGACATCTGCCGGTATTTCTCGATTTCAGTCTGCATTTTCTCACGTGCAGCAGGGTTTTCCGCGGGGAATTCTTCCTTTCCTGCCGCAAGAAGTTTTTCCGCCGACAGGTTCACAGGGTCGAATCTCTCGCCTTCGACAGACCCGATTCGGGTAATGTGTGCGCCGATATATATGCCTCGTTTTTCCAGGATCTGAAGGCAGATTCCGCCCAAAACGCACAGCGGAGCCGTCATCCTTCCGGAAAAAGGTCCGCCGCCGGCCATGTTTACCGAATCGCCGTACTTAACATAGGCCGTGAAATCTGCGTGTCCCGGTCTGGGGACATCTAAAATATTCTTATAGTCCGAAGACTTTATATTTGTATTTTTTATAACAGCCCGAAGGGTTTCGCCTGTGAGAACGCCGTCTTTCAGCCCCGATTCAAAAATCGGAATGTCGGCTTCCTTTCGTGGAGTGCTCCAGCTGTTTTGACCCGGAGCCCGTCTTTTCAGGAAGGACTGAAGCTTTTCCGGATCGATTTTCTCGCCTGCGGGAAGTCCTTTGGCAATAACGCCGATCTCCGATTCGTGGGAGCCGCCGAAAATCTCGTATTCTATTGTGTTTCCGAAATATTTCATTGGTCTTCCTCCTTTCGCAGGCTTTGCAGATCTTTGAAAAACGCGGGGTAGGACTTGTTCACCGCGCCCGGGTTGTAAATCGTAACGGGACCATCACAAATCGTGGAAGCGCATCCTGCCATCATGGCGATCCTGTGGTCGTTTTCCGAAGAAACGCATCCGCCTGAAAGCGCCTTTCTGACGCGGAAAATGATTGTGTCTGCTTCCTCGCGAACATCCGCGCCCAGCGCGCCCATGACCCTTACAATGGCCGAGATCCTGTCACTTTCCTTGAGGCGGAGCCGTCCCGCGTTTGTAAACCTTGTCTCGCCCTCGGCGACTGCCGCCAAAATGCTGAGAGCAGGGACTAAATCCGGTATCTGGCTCACGTCAAGAGTGATTCCGTGAAGAGGCTTTGGAATGACCTTCACCGTGTTTTCCGCAGTTTCGATTTCCGCTCCGAAAGCCTTTATTATGTCCAGAACCTGTCTGTCGCCCTGAAGGGAATTCAGGTTAAGACCCTCGATTTCCATGGCGTTTTTGCCGATTGCTCCCGCAGAGAGCCAGAACGCGGCATTGGACCAGTCGCCTTCCGTTTCCGTGAGTTCGGGCATGGCGTAACCGCCTGTTACATTTATAGTATTCCCGCTGCGGGTGATTGAGATTCCCGCTGTTTTCAGCACATCGCAGGTCATTTCGATGTAGTCAGCAGACTGGATTTCTCCCGTGATCTCAAGGCTTCCGCCGCCCATAAGAGGCAGAGCGAAAAGCAGACCGCTTATGAACTGGGATGATACATCTCCCGAAATGGTGAATTTGGGATTTGTGAGTTTTCCGCTGACGGCAAGAGGGTTTCTGCCCTGAGGCGAAAGGACCGCTCCGTGTTTGACCAGCTCCTCATACAGCGGAGACAAAGGTCTTTCGGGAAGCCTTCCTGCCATGTTAAATTCGGCGTCCGCGCCCAGAGCGCAGGCAACGGGAAGCAGGAAGCGGAGTGTCGACCCGCTTTCACGGCAGTTCAAAACCGCGTTTTTCGGAATATTTTCACGATTTATGGGCTTTACGTAAAATCCGTCCTCTGAGATATCAATTTCCGCGCCCAGTCCCCGAAGAACGTCTATTGTCGCCAGAATATCCTCGGAAACGCCGCCGCAGAGGATTTTTGAAGGTTTTTGGGAAAGAGCGGCGCAGATGAGAAGCCTGTGGGCGTAGGATTTAGAGGGAACCGCACGGATTTTTCCCGAAATTGGTGTATTTGGGAGAGTCACCGAATCGAATCCCGCCGAAATGTACCCGCAAAGGTCCGCCGTGGGAATCTTCATGATTTCGCAAAGCCCGATTTTTTTCGGTATAATCAGATTTATTGTGTCAGAGGAACGCTTTTTGTCGGAAAGCATATATTTGGTGAGGCTTTCCGGAGTTTCCCTCGTATTTGTGGGAAGAGACACGGTCTTCAGAGCCTTTACGATCTTGTCATGGGTCCCGGCTTCGCAGTCGCCGTGAGCCTCCGCCGCCTTGGAGATTATAGCCGTTCCGATGGCTACTGCCTTCCCGTGGGAGACTTTGAAATCGCTTGCCGCCTCGATTGCGTGGCCGATGGTGTGCCCAAGATTCAGGGTCTGGCGCAGTCCCGTGTCGCGCTCGTCCTCCTCCACAATGTCACGTTTTATTTTTACACAGGTAGTGATTATTTTTTCGATGTTTTCGTGGGGATTTTCCGCCCACTCAAGAATTTTCGGCTCCTGAAGGACGCCGTATTTTATGACCTCGGCCATTCCGTCTGAGAAAATGTCCTCCGGCAGAGTTTTCAGAAACGCGCTGTCGCAGAGAACCAGCGAAGGCTGATAAAAGGCTCCCGCAAGGTTTTTGCCCGCCTCGAGATTTATGGCCGTTTTTCCGCCTACGGATGAATCCACCATGGCCAGAAGGGTAGTGGGTATGTGGACAACGCCGATTCCGCGCTGGAATGTTGCCGCCGCGAACCCGGAAAGGTCGCCCGTAACGCCGCCGCCAAGGCCCACGATTATGTCCGAGCGGGTGATGTGATTTTCGGCAAGAAACTCCAAAAGGCTGATGTATGTCGCCGGAGACTTGCTTTCCTCGCCGTTGGGGAAAACGAAGGTGTGAACCTTGTATCCCGCTGATTTCAGGCTCATTTCAACCGTTTCGCCGTAAAGGGACCAGACTCTGTCGTCGGATACCAGAGCCGCAGAGGTTCCGCCTGCCGTCTTTTTAATAAGAGTACCGAAGTCGTTATAAAAGCCGTTTCCGACTAAAATATCGTAAGATTTTGAGGCATTAACTCTGATTTCAGTCATTATTGCCGTCGACCTCCTCTTTGAGTATGCTTCCCTCAAGGAGAAGAGCTTTCAGCCGGTCTCTGTCGCCGGATTCAAGCGCGTCCTTATACTGCTGAAGGGAAGTAAGGAGAAAATCCAGCTCGTCCACAAGATAATCCTTGTTTTCAAGGAAAAGGTCTGACCACATATCCTCGTTGAGCCAGGCTACACGGGTCAGGTCCTTGTAGCTTCCCGCGGAAAAGCCTTTGTGGAGCCTTGCCGTAGGGCTTTTGATGAAAGCGTTGGACACAACGTGAGCCATCTGGGATGTGAACGCGATGATCTTGTCGTGTTCCGCGGAGTTGGTAACGCTCATGTGGGAAAATCCCGCAGGCTCCAGCAAGTCTTTCACTCTCTGCAAAAGGTAGATGTCGTCGAATGCCGGAGGCACGATAACCATGGGCTGGTCACGAAAAAGATCCGCGCTGCTGTATTTGAACCCTGAAAACTGGGTGCCTGCCATGGGATGTCCGCCGACGTATGTGAATCCGTGTTCCTTCGCCAGCTCAAAGCCGCGCTGGCATACAAGACGCTTTGTGCCGCAAAGGTCCATTACAACGGCGTTTTTTGAGAAGTAAGGAGCGTTTTCCTCCATGTAATTAATGGCGTCCGTAGGGTAGAGCGCGATGAGTACAAGATCGCAGTCGGGAAGGTTTTCCGGCGTCAGTTCGCCGTCCGAAACGCCCGATAACTGGGCGTATGCCGCAATGCTTTTGTCGCGGTCGTAAACCAGAACAGTGTGTCCGGCCTGTTTGTACGCTTTTGCCATGGATCCGCCAATGAGTCCGATTCCTGAAATTCCTACGATCATTTTAAAGCACCTCCCGGATCTTCATAACCTTCTGTGCCGTGCGGCGGAACTGCTCGGGAGTAAGTGACTGGGCTCCGTCACAGAGCGCTTTTGAAGGGTCGTTGTGTACTTCGATCATGATTCCGTCAGCGCCGGCCGCCGTTCCTGCCATTGCCATGGACTCAACCAGGTAAGCGTGGCCTGTGGCGTGTGAAGGGTCAACGATTACGGGAAGGTGAGTCAGGTCATGGAGCACAGGCACCGCCGAAAGGTCAAGGGTGTTCCTAGTGAAGGTCTCGAATGTTCGGATTCCGCGCTCGCAGAGGATGACCTCCTGATTGCCCTCGGACATAATGTATTCCGCGCTCATGAGAAGCTCCTTCAGGGTGTTGGCCAGACCTCTTTTCAGAAGTATGGGCTTCTCGATCTTGCCCAGCTCCTTAAGAAGTTCGAAATTCTGCATATTTCTTGCGCCTACCTGAATTATGTCAACATCGTCGAACATGGGAATATGTTCAATGTTCATTATCTCTGTTACAACGGGAAGGTCTGCGGCTTTTCCCGCTTCAAGAAGGTATTTCAGACCGGTTTCGCCTAATCCCTGGAAATCGTAAGGGGAAGTACGGGGCTTGAACGCGCCGCCTCTGAGGATGTTGGCTCCGGAAGCCTTTACGCTTTCCGCAACAGTGAGGATCTGCTCGGGAGTCTCAACGGAGCAGGGTCCCGCGATGAGCTGAAAGTTTCCGCCGCCGATCTTGTGTCCGCGAACGTCGATAACAGTGTCATCGGGATGGAATTTGCGGTTTGCGCTTTTGAAAGGGTCGCTGACGAGGCGGACAGCCTCAACAATGTCCAGACCCTCAAGAAGGTCGGAGTCGATCTTGCTGGTGTCTCCGACCAGACCCATGACCGTCTGGAATTTGCCTCTTGAGATGTGCACATCTACATTTTTGGATAAAAGCCATGTCTTTAAGTTTTCGATCTGTGTTTCCGAAACGCCGGGTTTTAAAATTGCTATCATAAAAAATACCTCCTGTAATGCCCCGAAGGAATATGCTTTGGGGATAAAAACTATCTTAATTATCTGTATTTTGGGAAAATGCCGGTTTGAATTTTCTGATTAAAATAAAAAATACCGTCCAGTGTGTTTTCCACTGCACGGCTAAAAATTCAAATATACCAACATTTAAAAATTTTCAGTTCGTTTTTACCGCAGCACAAAACACTTTACCGAATTCTGAGTAAAGTAAAAGTAATAATATGCTGCTGCGAAAACTGTGTTTTTCATTATTTTTTGCTCCTGAAAATTATATTCTAAGGTTTTTTTCTAAAACTTGTGTATATTCTACTCTCATAAACGGAATGTGTCAAGAAAAAATTTTTGCGGGGCAGCGGGTTAAAGCGGAAAAGGGGTTTACCTGCTGCAGTTTTGGATTATTGGATAATGGGCTGTTTTATGACGGGTTCGGATTTTTTCAACTTTTTTCACCAAACCCGAAAATCTGTGCTATAATGGAAAAAACACGCCAAAAAGGGGGCTTTTTAAATGAATATTTGTTTTATCGGAACAGGAAATATGGCAGGAGCAATAATCCGCGGACTTTCGAAGGAAAAGAGCTTTTCCATCTATGGTTACGACCTGTCGGAGAAGGCGCTTGAAGTGCTGAAGGACGAGGCCGGACTGACGCCAGTTAAATCCACAAAAAAACTCATCGATCTTGCCGATGTGCTGGTTTTGAGCGTGAAACCCAATATTCTTCCCAATGTTCTTGACGAATACAAAGAGGATATTGCGAAAAAAGACCCTCTTGTAATCTCCATTGCGGCGGGAAAAAACATTGAGTTTATCGAGAATTATCTCACATCATCACGAATCGTGCGGGTGATGCCCAACATCAACGCCCGTGCTCTGGCGTCCACCACCAGCTACTGCGTGAATGACAGGGTTACAAAAGCCGACTGCGTCACAGTGGAGAAGATATTCAAAAAAGTGGGCTCCATCATCAAGGTTACGGAGAAGGATCTGGAAATTTTAAGCGTGCTTTCCAGCGCGTCTATTGCGTACACATATCTTTACATCGATGCGCTTGCGGCTGCGGCCTTAAAGGCAGGTCTGCCCAAGGCGTTAGCTCTGGAGATCGCGGCGGATTCCGTTCTGGGCTCGGCTAAGTTGGTGCTTCAGGAGGACATTCATCCGGCGGCTTTGATCGATATGGTCTGCTCGCCCGGAGGAACTACTATTGAGGGCATCGCAAGCCTGAAAGAGTCCGGTTTTGAGGCTTCCGTGCGGAAGGCCTTCGACGCCGCGTATGAAAAAGGCGAGAAAATAAAGAAAGGGATCTAATCTCTCCGAGGGCTTAGGGCTCTGCCCTAAGAACCCGCAAGGGATTTCATCCCTTGACCCTGTGTAATATGCGGGGGAAGGTTGTCGGCTAAAGGCAATTTTTGAGGGAAATAGATATAATGCAAAAAACAAAAGGGAAACCCGCAACGGAGTTTCCTTTTTTAGTGAAAAATATAGTAGTATTCGACTTGTGCCGAAGGCACTATAAATGAATCCGCTTCAGGCGGATTCTAACCTGAACTGCGCAGCCTCATCAAAAGGCAACAACCGACTGAATGTAAAGAGCGTAAAATCTTCCTTTTGCAATAACCCTCGCGCAATATCGCTTGTCACATGCAAATATCGCTGTGCAAAGCACACGATCGCCCGCCGAAGGCGGCAATCGCTATCCCATAAGGCTTTCTTCTTGCTTAAAGAGGATTTCTCTTATAATATCGGCGAGGAATATACGCAGGGCGCCCTATCCTCCTCCGTCCGGCAGATATGCAGGTATAACAAGCCTTTCCCCGCGGACATTTTTGCCTTTTGCGGGCGCAAACGCCGTCTTACGTCCGTTTCTTGCCGGGATTCCCGCAGCAGGCTCCCTTTCGAGCGCTTTTTCCCCGTTATTATATGTATGATTCCGTTTCGGTCCTGCCGAATGTTTTCTTTTTCCTCCTTTCCTGCCGGTTTCCTTCTCCTCCGGAATAAAATCCTCCGTCAGCATTCTCAGAACGAACATAAAAAATCGTGAAAGCCTTTCCAATAAATTTTTCATAACCAAAACCTCCCGAAGCAGTTTTTTTCCCCGAAAATCCGCGCCGCGCAAACTCTTTCCAAAGAAAAGCTCTTTGAAACCTCTGCATTTTAAGCACATTTATCCGAAACCCAACGCTTGTCCGGATTTCCAAAGGTATACCTCTGCCCTTTAATATGCTTATGCGGGACGGAGTGGAAATATTACAAAGATTTGTGTTTTTGAGGCTGTTAGAGGTTTTTATTGAAATCTGAGATTTTGAACAGGTTTAATTTAGCCGACAACATTCCTTTACCTGTTACACGGGTTCTTGAGGCGAAGGATGCGCCTGCGGCGGGATGAAGCTAAATTCGGCTTTGCCGAGCTAAATTCCCTCTTCGAGGGAGTGAAATTGCTCTTCGAGCAGTGAAATTCGGCTTCGCCGAGCAAAGGTGTGCCTTCGGCACAATGAAGTTTGCTTCGCAAATGAAGGAATGAAGAGCTTCGCTATAAAGCCGCCCTCTGTGAGGGCTAATTATGGTCAGAATCCGCCTGAAGCCGGATTCAATAAAGTGCCTACGGCACAATTCAGAAGCCTCGTGAGATTCCGAAAGTGAGAAGTTAACGTATAGCCGATAACCATCTTATGCTTATTACACGGGTCAAGGGGCGAAGTCCCTTGCGGGGTTTGGGGCAGAGCCCCAAGTAAAGAATACGGGTTCTCAGGGCAGAGCCCTGAGCCCTCGGAGAGCCGCCGGAGGTATAGCCAAAGCCCCTGAGCCGCCGGAGGCGCAAAAAAAGACCGGTTATTATTACCGGTCCTTGTTTTATTTCTTGATCTCATACCAGAAATCGGGCATATTCTCCGCGATTTCCGCCTTGAGCTCTTTTTTGTACTTGTTCTCAATGTATTTTTTATTGAAGTTTTTATCCCCGAAGAAGGTATTTATGGTCTTTTCTCCCGCTCTCAGAGTAATGCTCTCAAAACTGGACGAGGAGAGAAGCCTCTCGATTTCCCGCTGTATATCCCCCAGCACAAACTCCCCGGAAGCCATGAACCCTCTTGCCCTGCACGCAGGACAAGGCCTTCCGTAAGACCTGCTTAAGGATAACCCGCGGCGTTTCCTCGTGATCTGCATAAGATTCAGACTGGTCATGCCCGCCATAATGGCCTTCTGCCGGTCCGAACGCAAAAGATCCGCCATGTACCGTGCCAGAGCGTTTTTATCCTCCTCTGAGTGCATATCAATAAAATCTATGATAATAATCCCGTTGAGATTCCTCAGGCGTATCTGCCGCGCCGCTTCCTTTGCGGCCTCCATGTTGGTGTTGAGGAAAGTTTTTGATTTGTTCTTCTTACCTGTGTATTTTCCCGTGTTCACGTCAATTACGGTCAGCGCCTCTGTCTCCTCGATTATAAGGAAGCCGCCGCTTTTCAGCCACACCTTCTTTGAAAGCGCCTTCCGGAACTGTCCCTCAGCGCAGTACTCAATGAAAATGGGAATCGTACCCGTGTAAAGCCTGATCCTCTCGTCATTGCCTTCCTTTTCCATGAGCGCGGCGTAAAGCTCAGCGTTATTAACGATCATCTCGTCAACATTAGCGCTGAAAAGCTCCCGGGCAAGCTTGATTAAAGGCTCATCCCCGTAAACCATGGCAGGCGCCTTTATATAAGGCGCGGTTGAAAGGGTACGCTCCGCGTCCTCCGCCAGAGTCCTCAGCTCAGCTTCCAGAACCGCCGGGTCGATGTTTTCCGACTGGGTGCGAAGAATGACCCCGAACCCTTCGGGCAGTACAGCCTTGGCCATGTCCTTGAGCGCCTGACGCTTTTCGGGATCCCGTATCTTCTTGGAAACGAATATATTCTCGTGTCCGGGCAAAAGCACCGCGTACTTTCCCGCAAAGTTGAGGTTTTCCGTCACATATGCGCCCTTTTCGCCGATTTCGTCCTTCACGATCTGAACGGTTATCTGGCTTCCGTTTTTAGGCTTCCGGTCCTTTTCGTAGTGGTAGCAGGCCTTCTTCTCGTGGCCAATATCCACAAAAGCCATGTCCATGCCGGGCACCACGTCGGTCACCGTTCCGGCGTATATATTGCCGGCGGCAGACCCTTTTACCTTCCCGAAAACATAGACCTCTATGAGCTTTCCGTCTTCCATAAGCGCAAGCCGGGCGTCAAAAATGGTTTTATCTATTATAATTCTCGTCATATTTTACTCACCGCTTTTGAATGGTTCAAATTTATCGTCTTTTTCTCTATAAATTTCCCTGCGTTCTACTAACAGCTTGCTGGGTGAAAATTCTTCTCCGAAATACTTGAAAAGCCCTCTTGCGAATACCTCCGGCTTAAGGTTCGCTTTGCTTCCCGCGGCTAAAAGAACATCGACTTTCAAAGGGGAATCCTCTTGTATGCGCGCTTCGAAAATATCCGGCTTTATGTTTGTTTCCTTAATGCCTCTTTTGGTCTTCTTTTCGGTTATAATCTCGTCAAGAGCCATGTATTTCGGCAGATTTTCCTTTAAAAATTCCTCTGAGCAGAGATTTCTGAAATCTATTGTGTAAAGGGCGGCGGCCATTTGTCCCATGCCGATCTTCTCGCCTTCCGCCAGACGGAAAGCGAACAGTATCTTAACGCCTTCCGGCAGATAAGGATTCAGCCTGTCCCGAATCTCCGCAGCGGGCACTTCCTCGGTGAACTCGACCTCGGCGTATTCCGCGGCGGACGTCATTCCAAGGCTTAAAGGCGACGCCATGGATATGAGCTGATGGGGATTGAACCCCTGGGAATATTTCATGGGCAGGTTGCTCCGCATAAAAGCCCGCTCGAAGATTTTCAAAAGATCCAGATGTCCTATGAATTTTATGTTGTCCTCTTTTGTGAATTTAAGACCGTATCTGATTCCGTTTTTCAAAACATACGCCTCCTTTCCATTTCGCCGCGCCGCAGCCGGAGCATTTTTCGCGGCAGTTGGGAGTCGTTGTCTCATTGTAGGCTCTTTCGCATTCGGCCTTGAGGAAGGATTTGTTCACGCCTATGTCTATGTGGTCCCAGGGAAGGACTTCGTCGAATGAACGCTTTCTGGCTGTGTAGTAAAGCGGGTCGATTCCCGTCTGGCGGAATGCCTCCTCCCATATCTCAAATGAGAACAGGTCACTCCAGCCGTCAAACTTGGCGCCCAGCTCCCATGCCTTGTAAACAGCATTGAAGACTCTGCTGTCGCCTCGGGCGAGAACTCCTTCCAGAACGCTTAATTTCCCGTTATGATAGGAAAAGCGAGCCTGTTTCTTGTGTATTGATTTCTTAACAAAAGCGCCTTTGTCCATGAATTCCTCCCATGTGTTCTGCGCCTCCCACTGGAAAGGAGTGAAGGGCTTTGGCACAAAGCAGGACGCGCTTGCGGAAACGCTGACGTTGTTGGGACGCTTTTTGTCTGTCTCTATGTGGTAGTATTCCTCGGTTATCTTGTCCGTCAGCACGCCTATGGAGATAAGGTCCTCTTGGGTCTCTGTGGGCAGTCCTACCATAAAATAGAGCTTTACCCTGTTCCAGCCTGCCTCGTAGGCGAGACGCAGTCCCGAAAGGATCTCTTCCTCCGTAAGGTTTTTGTTGATTACGTTTCTGAGCCTCTGGCTTCCTGCTTCGGGAGCGAATGTAAGTCCGCTTTTCCGCACGGACTGGATCCTGGACATAATGTCCAGACTGAAGGAATCTATCCTCATGGAAGGCAGAGAAATATTGACGTATCTGGGAGAGAGCGCGTCAATGAGCCTGTTGGCCAGAGCTTCGAAACCGGTGTAATCGCTGGTGGAAAGGGAGAGGAGCGAGATCTCCTCGTGTCCCGTTTCTTCAATTAATTTAATGGATTGGTCAAAAAGAAGGTCCGCGCTTTTTTCCCGCACAGGACGGGTAACGAATCCTGCCTGGCAGAAACGGCAGCCTCTTATACAGCCTCTGAAGATCTCGACACAGGCCCTGTCATGGACCGTTTCGATGAGAGGCACGAGAAATTTATCAGGGAAAAACATATTGTCCAGGTCTGTAACGATAAGCTTGGAAATAACAGGCCTTGCCTCGGGGATTTTTGGGAATACCCCAAGGAGATTTCCCTGTTCGTCATATTTTGACTCGTAAAACCGAGGTATATAAAGTCCGTCGAACTGAAGCAGCGCTTTCAGATACTCTTCTCTGGACGCGCCTTCGGACTTCATTTTTTTGTAAAGGTCAAGGATGTCGTCATACAGAACTTCGCCTTCGCCCATGTAGAAAATGTCTCCGACTTCCGCCATAGGCTCCGGATTATAGGCGCACACTCCGCCGAAAATCACGATAGGGTCGTCCTCGTCACGCTCGGACCATTTTATGGGTACGCCGGCTAAGTCCAGCATATTCAGGCAGTTGGTGTAGCTCATTTCATACTGAAGAGAAAACCCGATAAAATCGAAGTTTTTGATGTCCTCCTGGGATTCCAGCGCGAATAACGGAATATTGTGCGCCCGCATTATCTCCTCCATGTCCGGCCAGGGAGCGAAGGCTCTCTCGCACCATGTGTCCCCGCGGCGGTTGAGGAAGAAATACAGGATCTGGATCCCGAGATAGCTCATTCCCACTTCGTATGTGTCCGGAAAGCAGAACGCGAAACGAATCTTGTCTTCTTTTTCCTTGATAACGCAGTTGATTTCGCCGCCCGTATACCGCGCCGGCTTCTCAACCTGCATAAGAAATTCATCAGGAATTCTTCTCGAAATCAAAATAAAAACCTCCTTGTCCTTAATATAATATCATATCCTAAAACAGGGAATTAAACAACCATATTTTAGCATTTTTAATCCAAAATGTTTGGAAAAACCAAACTTTTCGGAAAAAGGGGTTTTCAGCAGAGAAATGTGTCTTTGAAAAGGTCATAAAGGGAATCCTGCAAAAAGGAGTGACACTTTACGGGTCATTTCTTATATGATAAAATTAAATTAAGATGTTTTGCAGAATAAGACGGAGAAATTTTAAAAAAATAGCTCAATGTTCACATACATATTTTGATTATTGACTGTTTGGATTTTCGCTCCGCTGGGCTCAGGGGCACTTGCCCCTAAGAACCCCGCTTAAGGGCTTTGACCTTAAGAATCCTGTAACTGGGGACCGAAAATGATGCGCATCGCTTAGCCATTTTCGCCAATGTTTTTGGCTCCGTAGTCGGCCTTCGGCACAAATTAGATTAGCCTTAAGCAAAGTGGACACGGGTGCTGACGAAAATGATGCGAACAAGC
>JAFWDD010000077.1 GCA_017534115.1 Bacillota bacterium
GGTATGCAGACAAGGAATGCACACAGAAAATCGAAAGCGTAACAATGAACAGCTCAAAAACTGTTTACGCAGGCTGGTCTGACGGCACACAGCCCGTAAAACCCGATGAAAACGCACCTTTAATGGTAATTAGAATCGGCGACACAAAATATCAGCTTAACGGCGTAGATATGGAAATGGATGCGGCGCCTTTCATCGATGAAAACGACAGAACCATGCTTCCCGTAAGGGTTGTTGCAAACGCTCTGGGAATTTCAGACGCTGACATAGCTTGGGACAACACAACAAAGACAGCGTCCTTCACAAGACCTGACGGAAAAGTCGTTTCCTGCACAGTCGGCTCGAATATCATCAAAATCGGCGATGAGGAAGTTGAGATCGATACAGCTCCCGTAATCAGAAATGACAGGATCTACCTGCCCATGAGAGCATTGTTCAACGCGTTCAACGTTTCCGATGCTCATATAATCTGGGACGGAGTGAATAAGACAGTAACAGTCACAAAAGAGGCCCTTGACGACATAAAAGCTCTTGAGGCTGAACCTGTTGAAGAACCTGCCGAGGAAGCGGAAGAGACTGAAGAAACCGCTGAAAATCCCGAAGAGAACGCTGAAACAGCTGAATAAAAATAACGTGAAATAAACATGAAATAAAAGAAAAGCAGACTACCTGAAAAGGCGGTCTGCTTTTTGTATGCGTAAAAATTGAATTTGTTTAAAGTTTGAATTTAGCCGATAACTATCCCTTGCTTATTACACGGGTCAAGGGACAAGGCGTCCTGCGGACGCAATGAAGTTTGCTTCGCAAATGAAGGAATGAAGTCGGGCTTTCAGCCCTAATGAAGCCGCCCTCTTAGAGGGCTAATTAATGTCAGAATCCGACAAGCGGATTCAATTAAAGTGCCTTCGGCACGGATGAAAGTTCCTTTTACCCAATAAATTTCGATTTTCATCAAATTTAAGTTTAACCGATAACTATCCCTTGCTTATTACACGGGTCAAGGGGCGAAGTCCCTTGCGGGTTCTCAGGGCAGAGCCCTGAGCGGGTTTTTAGGGCGGAGCCCTGAATAGGGTTCTTAGGGGCAAAGCCCCTGAGCCCTCGGAGAGGCGTTACCTGATTTTTGCGTCTTCCAAGGCTTCTTCCACAGCCTGCAGAATCACTCCGGCCGTAACGGAGGCGTTTTCCGGCACCGCCACTGTCAGGGACTGGTTTTTAACTATTTCATCCTCCAAAAAAGCCGCCGTGCTTCTGAGCAGAGGATAAAAATACTCCGTGTCTGAGCCTGCTTCCGTCAGTTCTACCGCCTTTATTTTGCGTTCATCCACAGTAACGTCAACAGACGCGCTGGCCTTGCCAAGAGCCAGAGCCGTCCTGTATGTACCGGGAATATAGAGGCTTTTCGAGCTTTTGAACGAAGGCGCCGCAGCGCTTAAAGCCACAACCAGAACCACAATGGCGGCGGCCGCAATAATGAGAGTTTTTATCACATCCTTTAATTTTATTACGAAAAAATGAGAAGACAAGAAAAATTCACCTCCGCGGGTTATATCTGATATATTTTATTGTTTTTGAGTCCCGAATATGCCCTTGTAAAGACATAAAATTTCTATTATTATAATATCAGCGGAATAACATAATGCGTGCCATGGAGGAGATATTATGAGTCTCAGATTTATAGTGGGAAAAAGCGGTTCGGGTAAGACCTTCAGATGCCTTGAGGAAATGGCGGCGAAGCAGAAGGCCTTTCCGGCGATGAACTTTATATATACTGTCCCGGAGCAGAACACTTTGTCGGCGGAGAAAAAGCTTATCGCCCACACAGAGGGCAAATGTATAATGAACGCCAAGGTTTTGAGCTTCAAAAGACTTTCATACAGGGTTTTCGCCGAAATGGGCTATTCGGGAAAGACTCTTTTAGGCGAGGCGGAAAAGCTTATGGCGATCCGGCGTATTGCGGCGGAAAACGCCGATAATCTGGAGTTTTTTTCTTCCATTATAAACAGCGAAGGCGTTCTGGACAGAATAGACCGAAGCATAGTTGAGCTTATGAAGGCCAACATATCTCCCGAAGGCGTGGACTCCCTTATGGCTCTTCTGGACGAAGGTTCGGCCGCATACGCCAAGCTGAAGGATCTGAAGTACATCTACGCCGGATACCTTGATTTTCTGAAGGAAGGCTACTCCACTGCGGAGGAAGAGCTGAATGTTCTGGCGGAGAAGATCTCATCCTCTGAGATGATAAAAAATTCCGAGATCTGGATAGACGGATTTTACAGTTTTTCGCCTCAGGAGCTGAAAATAATCGAGGGAATGCTCCTTAATTCCAAAAGAGTTTCCATTGTGCTGAATATGGATAAGGAAAGCTTTTTAAAACGTTCCATGGATATGTCAGAGACCTATTTCGAGCCTTGGACTACGGCAGATAACCTCTGTAAAATAGCGGAAAAGCTCAATGTGCTCATAGAGGACACTCTTTTTCTGGAAACTACTGGAAAATACAGTACCCCGGGCATGAAAAGCCTTCAGAAGAATTTCGATAAAGCTGTGCCCGAAAAAGCTTCCGGCTCTAAGGGAGTGTATATATTCGAGGCGCGTGACAAATTTGCCGAGGTAGAGGACACGGCGGAAAAAATAAACGCTCTTGTGCGGAAAAACGGTTTCCGTTACAGGGATATAGGCGTTTTGTCCAGAGAAGTGGAGGACTATTCCCGAATAATCAAGGGTACCTTCGAGGAATACGCAATTCCGGCGTTTATAGACAAAACTTCGGACATTCGGGAGCATACATTCATAAAAATGATTCTGAGCGTGTTTGACGCTCTTATAAACAATCTGGCATATGAGGACGTATTTTCATACGTTAAAACAGGACTTTCTCCACTCACGGACACAGAGGGAGATATTCTGGAAAATTATGTTCTGAAATACGGCATAAAGGGCAGAAAGTACTTCGAAACATGGTACTTCGGGTTTGAGGAAAACGACCCGAAGAAGGATGTGATAAATGAGGCGAGGGAAAGACTGGCGGTGCCTTTTTCCAACTTCTATGACAGGATAAAACCTAAGAAAACATATAAATGCGAAGAGATCGCGGACGCTTTTACGGCGTTTCTGGACGACATTGATTCGGAGGACAATATAAACACTCTTGCGGAGGCATACGAAGCGGCTGGAGACAAAAAGTCAGCGGACGAAATGCGGAGAGTTTATAAAATAACCGGCACCCTGACGGAAAGCCTGAAAAAAATCCTGGGGCAGGAGCCTATGAATCTGAAGGAATTTGATGCAGTCTTCGAAGCTGGACTTTCAAAATGCGATCTGGGCATCGTTCCGCCGGAAAACGATATGGTGACCGTAGGCGACCTGGAAAGGACACGTCTTAATGACGTTAAGATCCTTTTCGTGCTGGGCGTAAATGACGGAGTTGTTCCAAAAGCTCCCGAGCCCATCGGGGTGTTTTCCGATTCCGAGGCGGAACTGCTGGAGGAAAAGGGCTTTGCCGTAAGAGGCGGAAAAAGGTCATCCTTTGAGGAAAACTACCTTATATACATGGGTCTTATGCAGCCCGGCGCCATACTGCGTCTGAGCTACTGCGTAAACGATTCTGATGGCAAGGAGCTCCGTCCTTCTTCTATAATCAATAAAATCAAGAGGATTTTCCCTGATATACAGACGGCTACCGGCCGGAAATACGAAAACGTTATTACAATGGCTAAGCCTTCCATGCACAAACTGGCCGGCAAGCTTTCTTCCGGCGAAAAGCTTTCTCCCGCATGGGAAGAGGTCCTTTCCATGGCTCTGGAGGACGAAAGGTATTCGGCAAACGCGCGGAATATGCTTAAAGCCAGGGAGGATTCGGCGTACGAGAAAGACCTTTCCGCAAAGAACGCGGAGAAGCTTTACGGAAACACACTGCGCCTCAGCGCTACGGGAATGAGCCTTTATGCAGGATGTCCATTTGCGTATTTTGTGAAATACGGGCTTAAGGCGAAGGAGAGAGATGTATACGAGGTAAAAGCTCCCGATCTGGGAACGATTTTCCACGGAGTGCTTAAAGATTTCTCTGATGAGCTGGAAAGGGACAAAATCTCATGGGCGGACATCTCAAAAGAAGAGATGGAAAAACGCATAAACGCTGCCGTAGACCGCATAGCTCCAGATTATTATGAGAAAGTCCTTCTGAGCAAGGGCGGATACAGATACCTTATAAACCGTCTTAAGAAGGTTTCGGCGAAAGCCTGCTGGGCTCTCGGTGAGCATATAAAAAGAGGCTCTTTCAGGACTTTGGGCTTCGAGGTGGGATTCGGAAAAGGAGAGGCTCTTCCGCCCATAGCCATGAAGCTGGATTCCGGAAAGGAAATCATAATGCAGGGAAAAATCGACAGAGTTGACGTTTTCGAAAAGAACGGAAACACCTATGTGAAGATCATAGATTACAAATCCTCCGGCAAGAATCTGGATATTGTGGATATATACTATGGAATCGAGCTTCAGCTCATGATCTACATGGCGGCGTTCATGGATACGGGCTCAATCCTTCTGAACGGGAATCTCATTCCCGGCGGAGTGTTCTATTTTGCCATAAAAACACCCATGAAGGAAGAAAATGGAATGACGGAACTTACAGCGGACAAGCTGAAAGAGATAATGCTTAAGAGCTTCAAAATGGACGGCCTTATGATAGCGGACGAAAGTGTTGCTGAGGCTATGGATTCACAAATGGGAAGCGGGTCGGATATTATTCCGGCGGGATTCAAAAAGGACGGAAAATTTTCCCAGAGATCAAAAATTGTTACGGAAGAGGAGTTTGACGCGCTTCTGGCCCACAGCCGGAACAAATTCAAGGAAATAGGCGAGGAAATCTATTCGGGCAGAATATCTCCGTCACCTTACAAATTCAAAAATAAAACCGCCTGCAAATACTGTCTTTACAAGAGTATATGCGGTTTCGACCCGGAAAAGAAATCCGATAAATTCAGGGTTTTGAAGGAAATGAATAAGGCGGAGGCTATGGAAAAGATCAAGGAAGAAGCGCGCTGTGAAAAATGATAAATTAAAATTTGCAGAAAAAACCGTGAAGCGATTCGCGGTTTTCTTTTTTGCGCGGAGTCAGGAATGCTCCGAAAAGACATTGATTCAGACGGAGAAGAAATCCGCTGAATTATAATATTTACATTAAAATTTCTTTACAAATTCCCTATAAATATGTTTTTTCTTAAGTTTTTTGATATAATGGGTTGCAAATGTTGAAATACGGAAAGAAGGCTTTTGAATGGCTAAAATGAAAATACTTACAGCGGCGCTTGTGTCCGGCACACTGGTTTTCGCGTCGGGTGTAAGCGCTATGGCTGAGAAAATAAACATGAATCTTTTTTATGACGGCAAAAACCATACATATTCGGCGGAATCCGTTAATATTTTTGTGGACGGAAAAGCGATTACCGGACTGGATATGCCGCCTGTAATACTTAACGACAGAACACTTGTTCCCGCGAGAGCTGTTTTTGAGACAGTGGGAGCCGATGTAACGTGGAATGCCGAAACAAGGCAGGTTTACGCCAATGACGGCGAAAACATAATAGTCCTTACCATAGACAGCACGTCGGGTTTGAAAAACGGAGAGTCCATAACTATGGATGTAGCTCCCAAAATCATAAACGACAGAACCATGATACCCATAAGATACGCGGCGGAGGCTATGAACTGCGACGTTACATGGGACGGCGCCACAAGGAATATAAATATTTATACAAACGGCTATGACAGGCCGGATGACACTGACGACGAACCTGATGAAAATCCCGTAAATCCCGGAAACAACCCGGCGCCTGCTCCGACACCTTCGGAAAACGCCATTAAAGTAACGGGAGTTACGTTGCCTGACGGTTCCTCAAAGCAGGATTTTTATATAAAGGCTGACGGAGAGATTACCAGGTACGAGAACTTCACCCTTTCGGGAAACAGACTGGTTGTGGATGTTTACGGAGCGGATATGGCTATTTCCAATACCAATATGTCCGTAACAAGTCCTGTGGTGAAGGCAATACGTTCGGCACAGTTTTCCGTAACTCCCGACAGGATCACAAGAATAGTGTTTGATATGGGAACAATGCCTGAATATACTGTTTCCCTCAGCGAGGACAAGACCCAGATTAAAGTTTCGTTTAACGTAAACTATCTGGAAGATCTGAGCTTTTCCACCGCAGGAGCGGAGGATATAATAAACATTATATCAAAGGATAAGCTGACATACGATGTTTATCAGAATCTGGACCCCAATAATGTTACAGTGGATATTTACGGAGCAGTCTCCAGCCTGAATTCCTCATATACAGCCAGCGGAAAATACGTAAACGGAATAAACGTTTCCCAGACAGATTCCACAACTACGAGGATAGTAATAAATACCAACGATCTGGTAAGCTTCAGAGAGGCAGCCTCCGGCAAAGGCCTTACATTAGCCATAAAGGAATCAACTCTCAAGAATATATCCTATAATAAATCCACAAATTCCATTATTCTGAATAATCTGGACAAGATCTCAACGGGAATGATAGGAAAGACCGACAAGTATCAGACCGGAGAATACAGTATCTACTTCAACGGAGACTATGGGGATACATACGGATACGGAGAGGTTTATGTAAACGACCCTGACGGAGTTAATTCTCTTAATGTTTATACGGGTTCGGACGGCAAAACAAGAATTGATATTGAGGAAAATACTATTCTTGAATTCAAAGTAACCACCGAAGGCGGAAAGATCTACCTGAAGGGCGTTAATCCCAAAGAGCTTTACGACAATATAATCGTAATTGACCCGGGACACGGAAACAAAGACCCCGGAGCGTCCGGCAACGGTATTACGGAAAAGAACGCTAACTTAGGTGTAATAAAATACCTTAATTCCTATCTTGAAAACGACAGCAGATTCAAGGTTTACGCCACAAGACTGGACGATTCCTATCCCGCTAACGCAAGCCGCGCGAAAATGGGCAATCTGGTAGGCGACCTGTTCATTTCCGTTCATATGAATTCCGCGGCGAACCCTGAAGGACACGGCACGGAAGTTCTGTATAACACCCATTCCAACGAAAGCGAGACTTCCGGAAAGGTGACCAGCAAGATCATGGCAACGGAGATACAGAAAAACCTTGTTAAAGCTATGGGAACGGAAAGCAGAGGCATAAAGTCAAGACCCGACCTTATTGTACTGAATTCCACAAAGATTCCCGCTGTTCTGGTTGAGGTATGCTTCATCTCCAACGAAGAGGACGCGGCAAAAATCGCCACAGACGAAGGCAAGAAAACAGCCGCGAGAGCAATCTACGATTCGATCGTAAATCTTTACAGCAGATATGATTTCAGATAAGAATACAGAAAAAAGTCCTGTGATTAATTTCATGGGACTTTTTTTAAAATTCCCGAAAATGACACGAAAGACTTTATGTTTTGTCATAGTATTGCTTTATGATATATAAAGGTAATTGCCATAACACCTGGTCATTTTCGGGAGGAGCACCTTCGGCGCAGGATCACAGTCGGGGTTTTTCGTTAAAAATCCGATTTTCGAACAGCTTAATAATAGCCGATAACCTTCCCATAACTTATTCCACGGGGTCAAGGGGCGAAGTCCCTTGCGGGTTCTCAGGGCAGAGCCCTGAGCCCTCGGCGAGAAAAAAGCCCTGAAATTCATCAGGGCCTTATGTGTTTCAACTATATTAACTTTTTACTCCAGCTCCATCTGTTCTCCCTGGGGCTTCCTTCCGAAATGCTTGTAGCACAACGGCGTCGCCACTCTCCCTCTGGGTGTCCTCTGTATGTATCCCAGCTGAATGAGGTAGGGCTCGTAAACATCCTCGATAGTCTCCCGTTCCTCGTTAATGGAAACAGCTAAAGTCTCCGCTCCCACAGGTCCGCCGCCGAACTTGTCCATAATGGAGAGCAGCATCTTCCTGTCAATGAGATCCAGACCCATTTTATCCACATCCAGAAGATCCAGAGACATCTTCGCCACATCCTCTGTTATCTTCCCGTCAAAGCGCACTTCCGCGAAATCCCGAACACGGCGGAGAAGCCTGTTGGCGATCCTGGGTGTGCCCCTTGAACGTCTCGCGATTTCCTCAGCGCCTTTTTTGTCTATGAAAATACCGGAAACATCAGCGGAACGCATGATTATTCTGGCAAGCTCGCCGACGCTGTAAGGCTCCAGATGCAGTACCACACCGAAACGGTCTCTCAATGGCGCCGTGAGCAGTCCTATCCTTGTGGTAGCTCCCACAAGTGTGAAATGCGGCAGATTAAGGCGCACGGACCGCGCTCCGGGACCTTTCCCGATAACTATATCGATTGCGAAATCCTCCATAGCCGGATAAAGGATCTCCTCGATCATGCGGTTAAGCCTGTGTATCTCGTCCACGAAAAGAATGTCGCCTTCGCTGAGGCTGTTGAGTATTGCCGCCATATCTCCCGGCCGTTCAATAGCCGGACCGGAGGTTATTTTTATGTGTGTGCCCATTTCGTTGGCGATTATGTTGGAAAGAGTGGTCTTTCCCAGTCCGGGCGGCCCGTAAAGCAGTACGTGGTCAAGGGCTTCCTTTCGGTTTTTTGCCGCTTCCATGAATATGGCAAGGTTTTCCTTCGCCTTTTCCTGTCCCGTGAAATCGGCAAGAGTCAGAGGCCGCAGGGTCTGCTCCGGCTCATCATCGTCTATATTGAAATTTACTGAAATTATTCGGTCATCCATTTGTGTTCACCAGTCTTTATTTAAAACAAACTTAATTTCTTCAAAGCGGATTTCAGGATATCCTCCGTGGTCATTCCGTCCTCATAGGCCTGGGAAACAGCCTTCAGAGCCTCCGAATTGGAGTATCCCAAAGCGCATAAAGCGGAAACCGCCTCGGATTTGGGATTATCCGCCGCGGCCGGAATATCGAAGCTTTCCTGAAAGTCATCCGATGTCATTGTCTTGAATTTGTCCTTCAGGTCTATGATTATCCTCTGGGCGGTCTTTTTGCCTATTCCGGGAGCTCTTGAAATATCCTTTTCACTGCCGGAAACCACGGCCAGAATCAGCTCGGAAGGCGAAAGAATGGAAAGTATCCCCAGCGCGCTTTTTGGACCTACGCCGTTTACCGTAATGAGCTTTGTGAAGATCTCTTTTTCCTCCCGGGTCATAAACCCGTAAAGAGAAACTCCCGTGTCCCGGACATCGAAAACCGTATGTACCGTAACGGGGCTTCCAATGGCCGGAAGCTTTTGTACCGCGGAAGCGGGAACCTGTACGGAATAGCCGATTCCGCCTGTTTCAACAATTATAAGTCCTTCCGAAATGTGCTCCAGAGTGCCTTTTATATATGCAATCATGCTTAAATCCTCTTTCAAAAAATTTGTTGATTAAATTATACGATAAAACTCTTTCAAGCACAATATTAAAATGCCCTGAAGTTGACGGAGACTGACCGCAATGCTATAATTGACTGGAAGAAGCAGTATTTTTTATGCTGATAACGAAAAATATAATAAAAGACTTGAAAACAGCCCGAAATAAGGCTGAAGAGATACAAAAGGAGGATTATTATGCATTGTGTAAGAAAGGTTACGGACGATCTTTACTGGATCGGAGCCAACGATCATCGTACGACTTTATTTGAAAATATTCATCCCATTCCCAGGGGAGTAAGCTATAATTCATATCTGCTTTTGGACGAGCAGACAGTTCTTTTTGATAATGTGGACTGGTCGGCGTGCCGCCAGTTTCTTGAAAATATGGAATATGTGCTGAACGGCAGAAAGCTTGACGTTATGGTCATCAACCACATGGAACCGGACCATGCCGCAAGTATGGCAGAGGTGCTCATGAGATACCCTGAATGCAAGATCATCAGCACAGCCAAAGCATTCACGTTTATGTCCCAGTTTGGATTCAGCGTTGAGGGACACGAGTGCGTGAAGGTTAAGGACGGAGACACGACCAGCTTCGGAAAGCACACAGTAACATACCTTACGGCGCCCATGGTCCACTGGCCCGAGGCAATGGTAACTCTGGACGTTACAAACGGAGTTCTTTTCTCAGCGGACGCGTTCGGTTCATTTGTCGCTCTGGACGGAAAGCTTTTCAGCGACGAGGTTAAATTCGACAGCGAATGGCTTTACGAGGCAAGAAGATATTACGCCAATATTGTGGGCAAATACGGAATTCAGGTTCAGTCTCTTCTGAAGAAAGCAGGCCCGCATATGGACAAGATAAAAATGATATGTCCGCTTCACGGTCCTGTCTGGAGAACACCTGAGGAAATCGCATATATTTTAGATAAATATAATTTATGGAGCACATACAAGCCCGAAGAGAATGCCGTTATGATCGCATATGCTTCCATGTACGGAAACACAGAGGCGGCGGCTCAGGCTCTTGCGGTCAAGCTGGTGGAAAAAGGAATCACAAACACAGTGGTTTACGACGTTTCAAACACACACGTTTCATACCTTATTTCAGAGGCTTTCCGTGTAAGCCATATTGTTCTTGCGTCTGTTACATACAATCTGGGAATTTATCCCGTAATGCACAATTTCCTTGAGGATATGAAGGCTCTTAACGTACAGAACCGTAAAATCGCCATTATAGAGAATGGGTCATGGGCGTGCAAGTGCGGAGAGCTTATGGCAAAAGAGGTGGAAGCCCTGAAAGGCGCTGTAATTATGGAAAGAAAGATAACTATGGCATCATCTCTCGCGGGAGACAGAGAGGCGGAACTTGACGCTCTTGCGGATACTATCGCTCAGTCAGTGAAGGCCGCCGAATAAAAACTGGTATTTTCCGGAATTTGTGGTATACTGTAAAAAAAGGTATTTAACGGAAAGAGAAGCGCATGAAGAACTTTCGGCGGAAAGAAGGGGTTTATTGTGAAGAAAGCAAAGATTCTTATTTCGGCAATAGCCGTGCTTATGTCATTGACACTGCTCCTTTCGGGATGTGGTGTTTCGGAGTTTGTAGTGGACAACGCTGATGACGGAACAGTTGGTATCATAGCTTTAAAGGCTGCAGCCGGAAGCGGCGGACTGGGTTATGTTACGGTGGAAGACGGCGAGAAGCTCCATGTCGATGCGGCTCTTACGAAAAAGAGCGGTATTAAAATGAGTGTTGTTTCCGCTGAGTATTTATCTGACGCCGATTATGTGAACGGAGTGAAGGATGCGGAGATTATAATGGAAGATACATTTTCCGGTGAGATCGAGAATGAGTACGATATTCCTGCAGGAGACTATGTTCTGCGCATAGAGACTATTTCCAAGACTTCCGGAGCTATGACCATTTACTCTGAATAAATATATTAACGGACTGTCTGTGACAGAATTAAAAATTGAATTGACGGGTATATATGCTAAAACTTACTCTTTGGATTCCCGAGGCGGCTATAAACTGCCTCGGGATATTTCTTTGTGCGGAATCTTTTTGTGCAGGGTATCGAATAATTGCGGTTTGAATCCGCTCAAACGGATTTGTATTTAATGTGATTCCCGCAGAAATCAGGGAATATTCGATAACCATGAGCTTGACAGGGAATTTAAATGTATTCTATACTCCGCGCGAATCCGCATTCTCGCGGAAATGACAGGAAGTTCGGCAATAATTGTGTATTTTAATGAACCGATTTTCGGCGGAATAAAAAATTCACGCGTTATTTTCTGAAATCGTCATTTGCGGGATTATTTTTGCCTATGCAAAAATCTAAAAACGTGCTATAATATGTTATTATGGAATTTTTATGTGAATAAAAAGATAAAGGAGGAAGAGTTTTGGCGAATCAAAGCAAAAAATCTTCGTCAGGCGGCAAAAAATCCGCATCATCCAAAACTAAAAAAACCACATCCGCAAAAGGAGCCTCCGCTAAAAAGGACGCGGCAGATATAGATTTTATACTGAACGAGATTCTTTATATAGTTCTGATTCTGTTTTTCATAATCCTTTTCATAGGCAATTACGTGCCGGCCATGGCCGTATTCGGGCCTTTGGCGGGATTCCTGAAGAGGATGTTCGGCATAGGTTCATATTTTATACCGGTACTGGCCATATGGTTTCTTGTGTGGGAGATCCGGCATAAGGAGAAAAAATACAAAACCGTCAAATTTGCCGGGATTGCGGTGCTTTTCTTCGGAATAATCATATTCGCTCATCTTCTGGGCGGAAAGACTTCCGGAGACTTCCCCAAAGGCTGGGCCCTTTTCGAAGGACTTTATAAAGCGGGAGCAGCTTCCAACGGCGGCGGTGTGGGCGGAATTATCGCCTGCGCCCTGAGAGACGGTCTTACAACGGGAATCGCCGGATTAATAAGCCTTATCGTAATCGTGATCGGACTGATTCTCTTTACGGGAAAATCATTCTTCAGCGCGGTTGCGGCCTTCTGGGGCTTCCTCTTTGCTTCAAAGGATATTGAGCCTAAGGAAAAATCGGTGAAAGCTTCCAGAAAGGCGCCTGCAGTCAATGATAAACAGGTAACTTTAGAGGAAGCTCCCAAATACAAAAAAGCTCCCGAACCTGAGTATGACGACACGGACAGCCATTATACCCAGCCGCCTCTGGTATACACAGGCGAGCCCAAAAGCTTTTACAGCGAGGATGTTCCTGTAATAAAGGACGAACCCAAAAGCTATTATAACGAGGACGCTCCCGTTATAAAGGAAAAGCCCAGGAAGAGTTACTATAATGAGGATGTTCCCGTACCGAAAACCGTTCTGAAGAAAGCTTCCAGAAGCGCGAGGACAAGTGCGGACGATTTTTACAGCGAGCCTCCGGCGCAGTACAGGGACGTACCCAAAAAGAGCTATTACAGCGAGGATCCCAGACCCTATTACGGAGACGAACCGCCTGTTAAGAGTAAAAAACCGAAAATGTTCAATTTCATAATCGGAAGAACACCCGATTCGGCAAAGGAAGCCGAAAAGGCCGCGGAGTATTTTGCCAACAAGGAAAGAGAGCTTAAAACTCAGGGAACAGATCCCCTCAAGAAAATGGCCGGTCCTTCTGAAAGGTCCAAAGCCGTAGAGAGTCCCAAAAAGGAGATCCCGCTTACATTTGACCTGAATAAATCCGCTCTTGTGGATGAGGACGAATCCAATGAATTTGAAAACACAGTTTCCGCGAATACGGAAGATATTTCCGAAACCGGCGCGGGAACCGATATATACGAAGATATATACGTTGGAGCTTCCCAGGACGACGAGCCTTTTGAGGATGAATCCTATGAGGAAGAGCCGGAGGCGGAGCCTGAAAAAGCTCCTGCGAAGGAAAGCTTTTACAAAAAAGGCGAGGAGCCTCTCATAGATGTGCCTCTGGAAAGCTCCGAGGAAGCAAAATCCGCGGGAGTTATAGCCTCCGCGAAGACGAAGGAAGAGCCGAAAAAGGCAGAACCTTTAAGCAGATACGTATTTCCGCCCATTGAGCTTCTGGACAAGAATAAGGACACAAAGGATTCCGTTTCCAGGGAATATATGCTGGAAACAGCTAAAAAACTGGAAGACACTCTTGCCAGCTTCGGAGTTACGGCAAAGGTAGTACAGATAAACAGAGGACCTACGGTCACCAGATACGAGGTTTCTCCCGGTACAGGCGTCAAGGTAAGCAAAATCGCAAATCTTGCCGACGACATAGCCCTTAACCTGGCGGCTTCAGGCGTAAGAATAGAAGCTCCCATTCCGGGCAAGGCCGCAGTAGGCATTGAAATACCCAACAGAAAGACGACCGCGGTGCTTCTGAGAGATGTTCTGGATACGGACGATTTCAGGAACGCTTCTTCAAAGGTATCTTTCGGTCTGGGACAGGACATTGCCGGAAACACCATTATTCCCGATATTTCCAAAATGCCCCATATGCTCATTGCGGGAGCTACGGGCTCGGGAAAATCCGTATGTATAAATACGATAATTACGAGTATTATCTACAAGGCTTCGCCCGAAGAGGTGAAACTCATACTTGTAGACCCGAAAATGGTGGAATTAAGCGTTTATAACGGAATTCCCCATCTTATGCTTCCTGTTGTGACGGACCCTAAAAAGGCGGCCGGCGCGCTGAACTGGGGAGTTCGGGAAATGCTCATGAGATACCAGAGATTTCTGGAGAAAAAAGTGCGTGACATCGACGGATACAATAATTATCTGGACGAGCATCCCGAGTGCATGGAAGAAAAAATGCCCCGTGTGGTAATTATTGTAGACGAGCTGGCCGACCTTATGATGGTCGCGTCAAGCGAGGTCGAGGACGCAATCGCCCGTCTGGCGCAGATGGCAAGAGCGGCAGGACTGCACCTTATAATCGCTACCCAGAGACCTTCCGTAGACGTAATTACAGGCGTTATCAAGGCAAATATTCCTTCAAGGATCGCCTTTTCCGTTTCATCCGGCGTGGATTCCAGGACCATAATCGATATGGTGGGTGCGGAAAAGCTCATCGGAAAGGGAGATATGCTGTTTTCGCCTATGGGTCTCAACAAGCCTCTGCGTGTGCAGGGAGCTTTCGTAAGCGACAGAGAGGTTGAAAACGTAGTTCAGTTCGTTAAGGACAACTCAGCCAGAGAGGTCGTTTACGATGAGAAGATCATAGAGGAGATCAATTCCTCAGGCAAAAGCCTTGCCGCCGGAGACGATGATTCCGATGAGTTTTATGAGGACGCAATCGAGCTTGTGGTGGAAAAAGGAAAGGCTTCCGCTTCCATGCTTCAGAGGCAGTTCAAAATAGGCTATAACCGGGCGGCGCGCCTTATAGAGGATCTGGAATCCAAAGGAATCGTAGGACCCGAAGAAGGCTCCAAGCCCAGAAAAGTCCTTCTGACCAAGGAGGAATACTACAACATGAAATTCAATGAAAATGATATAGATGAGTAAGAAGGAGAAACATATGAAAACTGATATACAGATTGCTGATGAATGCAATATGCTGAAGATTACCGAAATTGCAAAAAGGGCCGGAATCGCGCCGGCGTTTATTGAACCTTACGGATTTTACAAGGCAAAGATAAACGACGCTATTTTTGAGGCCCTGAAATTCAAGAAAAACGGGAAATTAGTTCTGGTAACAGCCATAAATCCCACACCTGCCGGCGAAGGAAAGACCACAACCACAATAGGTCTTGCCCAGGGACTTAACAGGCTCGGCAAAAACGCCATTGTGGCATTGAGAGAGCCTTCTCTGGGACCCTGTATGGGACTTAAAGGCGGAGCTGCCGGCGGCGGATATTCCCAGGTCGTGCCCATGGAGGACATAAACCTTCATTTTACGGGCGACATTCACGCCATTACAACGGCGAACAATCTTCTGGCGTCCATGATAGACAACCACATTCATCAGGGAAACGCCTGCAACATAGATTACAGAAAAATCACATGGAAAAGAAGCCTTGACCTGAACGACAGAGCCTTAAGAGACGTTATCGTTGGTCTTGGCGGACAGATAAACGGCTATCCCAGAGAAGACGGATTCCAGATTTCCGTGGCGTCAGAGGTAATGGCTATCCTCTGCCTGGCGGAAAACCTTATGGATCTGAAGAAAATGGTGGGCAACATTATCGTAGGCTATACCTATGACGACGAGCCGGTGACCGCAAGGGATATAGGCGCCGACGGAGCTATGACGGTTCTTCTTAAGGACGCCATCAAGCCCAATCTTGTCCAGACCCTTGAAAACACTCCGGCCCTTATCCACGGCGGACCTTTCGCAAACATCGCCCACGGCTGCAACAGCATAAAGGCCACAAAGCTTGCCCTTAAATTAGGGGATATAGCCGTTACGGAAGCAGGCTTCGGCGCTGACCTTGGAGCGGAGAAATTCTTCGACATCAAATGCAGAAAAGCCGGCTTAAAACCCGACGCTGTCGTTCTTGTTGCCACGATCCGTTCTCTCAAGCATAACGGCGGAGTACAGAAGGCCGACTGGGGAAAAGAAAACATTGAAGCCCTTGAAAAAGGATTCGCGAACCTTGAAAAACACGTGGAAAACCTGAAAAAATACGGGGTTCCTATTATTGTGACTCTGAACAGCTTTGTAACGGATACTGACGCGGAAGTGGAATTCGTGCGCAGCCGCTGCAAGGAGCTGGATGTTGAATTCGCTCTTTCCAAGGTCTGGGAAAAAGGCGGAGAAGGCGGAATCGAGCTTGCTCAGAAGGTCATTGATACGCTGGAAAACAAAAAGAGCGATTTTAAGCTGCTTTATGAGGACAGCCTTCCCATAGAGGATAAAATCAAGAAAATCGCCACAGAAATATACGGAGCGGGAGAGGTTACATTCCTTCCCAAGGCCAGAAAGGATATGGAAAGAATAGAGAAAATGGGATATTCCAATCTGCCTGTGTGCATAGCTAAAACACAGTATTCCCTTTCCGATAACCCCAAAGCTCTTGGACGTCCCGAAGGTTTTGAAGTTACTGTAAAAAGCATAAAACTTATGGCGGGAGCTGGATTTGTAGTAGCTCTTCTGGGCGATATTCTCACAATGCCCGGACTTCCTGCTCATCCTGCCGCAAATGATATTGATATAGACGAAAACGGTGTAATCACAGGTCTTTTCTAAGGAGGAAACATTATGGAGTTTACGAAAATTGACGGACTTAAAATTTCCGCGGAGGTTAAAGCCGAGGTCAAGGAAGAGGTTGGGCGTCTTGCAGAAATAGGCGTAGTTCCCTGTCTTGCCGTTGTACTTGTAGGTGACGATCCCGCGTCAAAAATTTACGTGGCAAACAAACAGAAAGCCTGCGAAGCTGTGGGCATTAAGTCCTTAAGCTATATTCTTCCCGAGGATACGGAACAGGACGAGCTGGATGAATTAATAGAATCCCTCAACGAAAGCGGAGAGGTGAACGGAATACTTGTGCAGCTTCCTCTGCCTAAGCATCTGGACGAGGACAGAGTTATAAAGCTTATTTCCCCCAAGAAAGACGTGGACTGTTTCCATCCCTATAATGTGGGAAGACTCTGGACGGGAGATCCTTTCTTTCTGCCCTGCACACCTGCGGGAGTTATCGAGCTTATAAAAAGAAGCGGTTTTGAGATAGAAGGCAAAGACTGCGTTGTTATTGGAAGAAGCAATATTGTTGGCAAGCCTGTTTCAGCCCTTTTGCAGGCTGAAAACGGAACAGTGACCATGTGCCATTCCAAAACGAAAAACCTTGGCGAGATATGCAAAAGAGCGGACATTATCGTTGTGGCAACGGGTCATCCCAACACCCTTACTGCGGACATGGTTAAAAACGGCGCCGTTGTCATCGATGTTGGCATAAACAGAAAGCCTGACGGAAAGCTCTGCGGAGACGCCGATTATGAAAATATTTCCAAAAAAGGCGTGGCGATGACGCCTGTTCCCGGCGGAGTAGGCCCCATGACCATTGCCATGCTTATGAAAAACTGCGTTAAAGCGGTTTCCGGAGAATAAAATATGAAAAAAGGTAAAATTTGTCTGATTTCTCTGGGATGCGACAAAAACTTAAGTGACAGCCAGGTGATGATATCCCTTCTGGAGGAAGCAGGCTTCGATACGTCTGCGGACGAATACGAATGCGACATAATGCTCATAAACACCTGCTGTTTCATTAAGGATTCCCTTGAGGAAAGCATTGAAAACATACTTGAAGCGGCTCAGCTCAAGGCTGAAGACCCCAACAAGAAAATAATCGTTGCGGGCTGCATCGCCCAGAGGTACAAAGATGAGGTCTTCAAAGAAATTCCCGAAGTTGACGCCATTGTGGGAACAACGGGCTTTACCGACATCGTCTCAGTATGCGAAAAGGTGCTTTCCGGCGAAAAAGCGGAAGCTCTGCCGGACATAAATCTTCCCGTGGATGAGGACATCGCCGAGAAGAAAGTGATTTCCGCGCCCAATCATTACGGTTATCTGAAGATTTCCGAAGGCTGCGACAAGCACTGCACTTACTGCGTGATCCCAAAAATCAGAGGAAAACAGAGAAGCCACACCATTGAGAGCCTTGTGAGAGAGGCTTCCCGCATGGCTGACGCCGGAGTAAAGGAGCTTATACTCGTGGCTCAGGACCTGGCGGCTTACGGCAGTGATATTTACGGGAAAAATTCCCTTTATAAGCTTTTGCCGGAGCTGGAAAAGGTTGAGGGAATCGAGTGGATACGCCTTATGTACTGCTATCCGGAAAACATCACGGACGAGCTTATAGACGTTATTGCCAAAAGCGAAAAAATATGCAGATATATAGATATGCCCGTACAACACGGAGACGACAGGATACTTAAGCTCATGGGCAGAAAGACAACATCTGCCGAGATAAAGGAAAAAATAAAAAAACTGCGGGAAAAAATACCGGACATCGCGATCCGGACCTCCATAATAGTGGGCTTTCCTTCCGAAGGCGAAGAGGAGTTCGAGAACCTTTTTAATTTCGTTAGAGAAGTTGAATTCGACAGGCTTGGCGTATTTACATACTCAAGAGAAGAAGGCACTCCTGCCTATGATATGGAAGGGCAGATAGACGAGGATGTGAAGATCCGCCGCCGCGAGATAATCATGGAGGAACAGATGTATATTTCCCGTGAAAAATGCGAAAGTCAGATTGGGAAGGAGATTCCCGTGATAATAGACGGAAAGATACCCGAAGACGGCGTGTACTGCGGACGCGGCGAAAAGGACGCTCCCGACATTGACGGAATGGTCTTTGTAAGAAGCGCTCACGAGCTGGAATCGGGAGAGATCGTTATTGTTAAAATTACTGAAGCTAAAGACTACGACATTGCCGGAGACCAGGTGATGTAAAAATCTTTGGGAGGTTTCTTTTATGAATTTGCCAAATAAACTTACCATGCTCAGGATCATACTGATTCCTGTGTTTCTTATATTTTTAATAGGCGGAGTATGTCCCGAACCCTACGGAAGGATAATCGCCCTCATAATTTTCATCGTGGCGTCTCTTACGGATATGCTGGACGGAAAAATCGCCAGAGCAAGAGGACTTATAACCAATTTCGGAAAATTTATGGATCCTCTTGCGGACAAGCGTCCTGTTTCGGCGGCCCTTATCGCCTTCGTACAGCTTAATCTCATTCCCGCATGGGTAGTAATCGCCATAATCAGCCGTGAATTCATTATTACGGGATTCAGGCTCATTGCCGTGGAAAACGGAATCGTCCTTGCCGCAGGCTGGTGGGGAAAGGTCAAAACTACGGTCCAGATGATCATGATTGCGGTAATCCTCATATGGCCCGCAGGTCCCGTATACAATATTCTGGGAAGACTGCTCATTCTCCTTGCCATTATATTCACGGCAGTTTCGGGCATTGAATATATTTCGAAAAACAGAGGTATTATAAATGATATGTAATACATTTTCCGATAAAAGAGGTTAGATTATGAAAGCTGAAATTATTTCCATAGGAACGGAAATTCTTCTGGGGGATATAGTGAATACCAACGCGCAGTTTCTTTCAAAGGAGTTGGCGGTTTTAGGGATAGACGTGTATTTTCAGGCAGTCGTGGGCGACAACGCGGAGAGACTCCTGCAGGTGATCTCCGCGGCTTATGAGAACTCCGATATGATAATCACAACGGGAGGTCTGGGACCCACGTTTGACGACCTGACAAAGGAAACGGCGGCCAAATATTTCGGGCTGGACATGGAGTTCAACGAATGGGCGTACAAGCGCATCGAGAAATATTTCCGACGCATAGGAAGAGAGCTGACGGAAAACAACAAAAAGCAGGCATATGTGCCCAAGGGTTCCATTGTCATGCAGAATTCCAGAGGCACGGCTCCCGGCGTCATCATCGAGAAGGACGGAAAAATATTCGTAATGCTTCCCGGACCGCCTCACGAAATGGAGACGATGTTCAAGGAGCAGGTCCGGCCTTTCCTTGAGGAGAAGCAGGAATACACCTTCGTTTCCAGGATAATGCGTATTGCCGATGTGGGCGAGAGCAATATGGAGACCCGTGTCCGCGACATGGTTGAGAACATGGAAAATCCCACTGTGGCTCCCTATGCGAAGCCTACCGAGTCTTTTTTAAGGATAACGGCCAAGGCTAAGGACGCAGAAGAGGCGAACCGCCTTATTGACCCTGTGGCGCAGGAGATCCGGAACCGTTTCGGAGACGCGGTATATGCCGAGGGTGAGACCACCATGGAAGAGGTTGTGGGAAAGCTCCTTATGGAGAAAAACCTTAAGACTGCCGTGGCGGAATCCCTTACGGGAGGCCTTGTGTCAGCGGCTCTTATAAACAACGCGGGAATATCTTCCGTTTTTATGGAAGGAATTGTGGCTTACTCAAATGAAGCGAAAATAAGACTTCTGGGAGTAAACCCGGAAACTATTGAAAAATTCGGCGCGGTAAGCGAAGCCTGCGCTATGGAAATGGCAAAGGGCGCCGCGGAAAGAAGCGGATGCCGCATAGGTCTTTCCACAACGGGAATCGCCGGACCTGACGGCGGAACGGACGAAAAGCCTGTAGGAACAGTCTATGTGGGCGTTTATGCCGACGGGAAAAACTACGCCGAGAAGTTGAGTTTTTCCGGCACAAGGGAAAGGATCCGGAACCGCAGCGTATATTCAGCCCTTAATATATTAAGAAAAGAAATACTTGACATTGGGTAGAAATGGAGTATACTATAAGTAGAATAAAGTAGAAAGGTGGGAATATTATGGCCGACAGAAAAGACATACTTAGAAACGAAGAGAGAGAAAAAGCCCTTAACGCGGCTCTCAGCCAGATAGAAAAGGAGTTCGGCAAAGGCGCCGTTATGAAACTGGGTGACGATTCAGCGAAATTGTCCGTAGAGGTCACTCCCACAGGTTCTTTAAGTCTGGATATAGCTTTGGGCGTGGGAGGAATTCCCAAGGGCAGAATCATCGAGGTTTACGGACCCGAAAGCTCAGGAAAGACAACCATCGCTCTCCATATGGTTGCGGAAGTGCAGAAGCTGGGCGGAATCGCCGGATATATCGATGCGGAACACGCTCTTGACCCGGTTTACGCCAGAAATCTGGGTGTGGATATTAACAACCTTTATATATCCCAGCCCGACGATGGGGAGCAGGCTCTTGAAATAGCGGAAACAATGGTAAGAAGCGGTGCTATCGACATTGTTATTATCGACTCTGTTGCGGCTCTTGTTCCCAGAGCGGAGATCGAAGGGGATATGGGCGAATCCCATATGGGACTTCAGGCCCGTCTTATGTCTCAGGCTTTGAGAAAGCTTACAGCCATTACAAATAAATCCAAATGCACAGTTATATTCATAAACCAGCTGAGAGAAAAAATCGGCGTTATGTTCGGAAATCCCGAAACCACCACAGGCGGCAGAGCGCTGAAATTCTACTCATCCATCAGACTGGATATAAGAAAGGCGGACAGCCTTAAAACCAGCGGAGATTTCGTTGGCAACAGAACAAAGGTAAAGGTTGCCAAAAACAAAGTGGCTCCGCCCTTTAAGACGGCCGAATTCGACATTATGTACGGAAAAGGCATATCCAAAGAAGGCGATGTGCTGGATCTGGCGGCCGGAATCGATATAGTAAACAAAAGCGGCGCGTGGTATTCCTATAAAGATGTAAGAATCGGACAGGGCAGAGAAAACGCCAAGCAGTATCTTGCGGAAAACCCTGATGTGCTGTTTGAAATAGAAAATCTTGTAAGGGCTCACTACGGACTGGAGCCCAGACAGAAACCGGAAGAGGCTCAGATTTCCGAAACGGAGGCTGTTCCGGAATAAGAATTTTAAGGAGGTCTTCTTGCTGATATGTCATATTATGCTGGAGAAATAGTAAGACTGAGAGATGATTTCTTCCGCAAATTCAAGGATAAAGCCTATTTTGACGCGATATCCGTAGGGGAAGACATCATAAATTTATATAAAAAGAATAACAACGAGGAATCGAACGAATATGCCACGGATCTGAATAACCTTGCCATTGCCTACGACGAGACGGGGAACTTCAGGAAAGCCATTCCGCTTTATGAAAAAGCCGCGGAGATCAAGAAGAAGAACAGCGAAAACGGCTCGGAATCCTACGCGGATACACTAAATAATCTGGGTGTGGCTCTGACCCGTGTGGGAAAGCATGGCGCGGCCGTGGAAAATCACAAGAAAGCGTATAGAATGAGAAGGACCATTCTGGGCGAGCATCATCCGGACACGGTTTTTTCCCTTTATAATCTGGGAAACGCCTACGCGGAGACGAAAAACTACCAGAAGGCTCTTTTCTATCATAAAAAAGCCGTGGCGTCCATGACGGACGAACGGGAATTTACGGACGAGGACAGGGCGGACCTGTTCATCGCATACGGCGGCTCCCTTATGAAAACCAACAATTTCAGGGATGGCATTACATACCTGAACAAGGGAGCGGAGCTGACTAAAAAAATCGTGGGCGAAAACAGCTTTACCTATGTTAGCCTGCTGATCAGAATAGCTCGGGATTACGAAAAAGCCGGCTGTTATCGGGAGGCAAGGGATCTATACGCCAAAGCCATGAATCTGAGGGTAAATATAATGGATCGAAAGCATTTCGATTATGTTTACACCCTCAATATGTACTGCGGTGTGCTGGAAAAGCTCTGCGAGTACGAGAAAATAATAGATATTCAGAAGGATTGCCAGAAGTATATAGACGAAATTACGGGCAAAAAGCATATTCTTTACGGCGACAGCATCGCAAAAGAAGCCAGAACCTACTATAATATGGGCAATCTGGATAAGGCCGAGGAGCTTGCCTTTGAGGCCATTGATATAAAGAAAGACAGTATCGGCGGAGCGAATCTGGAAATAGGATTTGCTGACTGCTACACGATTCTGAGCAGGATTTACGATAAAAAAGGGGATTTGGAAAAAGCTCTCGAGTATAACGGAAAGGCTTTGGATGCAAAAGCGGGAGTTCTTGGAAAACGCGGACTTTATAAGGCGTTTTCTCTTTTGGACAGAGGATATATTTTCCTACACAAAAAGGATCTTATAAACGCGGACAAATATTTTGACGAGGCTCTTTATGAGGTGCATAATTCCGCCGCGCCCAATAAATATGTATATGTAAAGCTGATTTTCAAGCTGGCGGATGCTTATTTTGATGAGGGCGACAGAAGAAAGGCTCTTGAAACAGCCATGGCAGGCTGTGAGATAGCGGAAAAAAGCGTGCCCGAA
>JAFWDD010000078.1 GCA_017534115.1 Bacillota bacterium
ATTCCCTTCATTTTCACTTTGGTCCTGTAAAAAAGGACTCTTGCCCAGTTTTCGCTTTTTCCTAAAATATCGCCGATCTCTCTGAATGAAAGCTCTCCGAATATCCGAAGATAGACCACGTCCTTGGCGTCCGGCTCCAGATTCTGGATCAGTCGGAAAAGTCTCAGCCTGTCCTCGTTTCTGAGAACGGATTTTTCGGGCGAATCCACGGCAGATACCATGTTTTCGGCTTCGTACAGCGGAAGAGTTTTTTTCTTTTTCAGAAAATCCAGATATGTATTTTTCGCGATGGTGCAAAGCCATGTGAGAATTTTGCAGCTGCCGTCATAGGAATCTATGTTCTTCAAGGCCTTAAAAAATGTTTCCGCCGCTATATCGTCCGCAGTGTTTTCGTCGCCGCAGAGAGTCATAGCGTATTTTTTTACGGGAACCGCGTATTTTAAATAGATTTCCTCAAATTCTTCCAAGCTTTATCACCTTCTTTCACATATTTAACGATTCACTTTCCATTTCGTTACAGAATAATGCAAAAAAAATTTTTCGATAAAAAAGACCTCGGTTTCCCGAAGTCTTTTATGCTGTTTATTATAAATCGGATTTTTCGAATCTCGCCACGACCTCACCAAGATTCAGGGTTCCCTGATAAAGAGCTTTGCTGAGGATTACGCCGGAGACTCCTATTGCCTCAAGGCTTTCAAGATCCAGCATGCTGGCGATTCCGCCTGACGCAATTACGTTTATATCCGGCATTTTAACAAGTTCCGAAATAAACTCCACATCCGGTCCCTGCAGGGAACCGTTTCTGGATACGTCAGTATATATAAAATTCTTTACTCCGTATTCGATCATCTTTCTGAAAAGGGATACTACGCTCTGGGTGCTTATTTCCTGCCATCCCTGAATAGCCGTCCTTCCGTTTACCGCGTCGATTGCGACCACGATTTTATCGCCGTAGTTTTTTACCGCTTCCTTAACAAGCTCAGGTGTGGTAACGGCCGCCGTAGCGATAACGACTCCGGAAACACCGGCATCTATTCTTCTTTCAATATCCCTCATGGAGCGCACGCCGCCTCCGGTCTGAATGAATACATCCGAATCCTTTATTATTTCCCTTATAATGTTAGTATTATAGCTGCATCCGCGAACAGCGCCGTCAAGATCCACTATATGAAGATGTCTGGCTCCGCCGGACACCCATTTTTCCGCTACCGAAACAGGGTCGTCGGCATAAACCGTATCTGTGTTCGAAATTGGATCAGTTATAACGCATTTTCCGTTTCTGATGTCTATTGCCGGGTAAATCCGCATAAATTGCCTCCTGATATGTAAGTTTGTTTTTCTCTCCGAGGGCTTAGGGCTCCGCCCTGAGAACCCGCAAGGAACTTCGCCCCTTGACCCCATGTAATAAGCAAGTAAAGGTTATTGGCTATATTGTATATTTCACCAAACATTATATTTCAATAACAGCCCGTCAAAGGCGAATTTCGCTTCACCAAAGGCGCCTTGCTACTGTGTATGCCCTTCTGGCTCACAATAAAAGGTTATACGCTAAGAGACAGCTTTTACCGCCATCTGTATAATATCATTTTCCATACATTATATCATTATACCAAAATTTATTCTGAATTAAATTACATATTCCTTAAATTACGTAAATTCATTATACATTTTTCTTATAATATCACATCAAAAATTTAATAATCAGAGGTACTGTTAAAATACACAAAAGGGTCGATGTGAAAATCATTTTCGAGGCCAGAACGCCGTCTCTGCCCTCTGATGACGCAAGAGCCGCCACACTGGCACCGGAAGGCATAGCCGTAGTTATGATTATTACTCCCAGAGATACCTGGTCCTTAAGTATACCCAGACCGATAAGCTTGGCTATAACAGGCGCAATGATAAGTCCCAGAACAATGGCTATGTACATATTTTTGTCTTTTAGCTCTCTTACCTTTACATCCGCAAGAGCAAAACCTACTACAAAAAGCGCAAGCACACTGCTGGCGGAGCCTACGCTCTGAAAAGTTTCGCCTAAAACCCCCGGAATCTTTACGGAGCATCTGAAAAACACATAACCTAATATAATGCCTATCATAGGAAGATTCAGGAAAATCTTTTTCAGAATCTCAGATATCCGGAATTCTTTATCTTCTCCGAGATGACAAGCCATAACTCCCGCGGAAAAGAACAGCAGGTTGAACGCGAATATGTTGGCAACGGAAACCAGAACAGCGTCCGCGCCGAATATAGCGTTTACCACGGGAATTCCCATAAAGCTTACATTTCCGAAAACCGCTCCAAGGAGATATACTCCAGCCTTGTCCGGCGTTATTTTGAATATCTTTTCCAGTATCAGCAGGAAAAGGAAATAACAGACCATTATTATAAGCAGTCCCGCAATGAACATCCTCAGAAACTCCTGATTCAGGTATTCTGAATAATCCCGCTGAAGAGCCATTATCATCATACAGGGAAACGTTACCTTCAGAAGAATAGTCTGAACGCCTTCTTCTCCCTCTTTTGTTATGAACTTTCCTTTTTTAACAAAAAAACCCATAAATATGATTATTAGCATAATCACAAGTTGAGAAATTACAATTTTTACCATCGTTCAACATCCCTTTTACAGGTCTTTTTTTACCTCATCGTACAAATTTCTGCCGGCGCTGTCTATCACCGCAATGAGAGGCATTTCCTCCACATAAAGCTCATAGACCGCCTCCGCGCCCAGATCCTCATATGCGCAGAGCTTACAGGATTTCACCTTCTGAGCCATAAGAGCGCCTGCGCCTCCGGGAGCCGCAAGATATACCGCGCCGTATTTTACCATGGCATCCACCACGGTATTATTTCTCTCGCCTTTTCCTATCATTATAAGATTGCCTTCTTTGATAAGTCTGGGCGAATGGGCGTCCATTCTACCTGATGTTGTAGGTCCTACGGAGCCAATGACTCTTCCGGGCTTTGCCGGAGCAGGACCCGCGAAATAAATTGCGCTTCCTTCTATTTCGAAGGGAAAATCTATCCCTTTATTATCTTTGTTTTCTATCATTCTTTTATGAGCCGCGTCACGGGCTGTGTAGATGATTCCTGTAAGGAGGATTTTGTCTCCCGCGGAAATTTTCCTGACCTCTTCCCTTGACACAGGCAAAATTATGTTTCTTGTCATGATTTTTTATTTCCTAATTAATAACATCAATTTTTTCCTTATTAAATAACTGCCGTCTCGTGCCTTGTTACATGGCAGCTTATGTTCACCGCCAAAGGCATTCCCGCAATATGTGTGGGATAAGTCTCTATGTTCACGCCAAAAGCAGTTATATCTCCGCCCAGGCCGCCTGCGCCTATTCCCGTTTTATTCACCAGCTGAAGAAGCTCCTCTTCCAGCTTCTTTATATGAGGAATCTCCGAGGATGAGCTCGTTTCACGAAGAAGGGCTTTTTTCGCGAGAATCGCGGCCTTTTCAAAATCTCCGCCTATTCCTATGCCTATTACGATCGGCGGACATGGATTTGAGCCTGCCTCGCATACAGTCTTAATTACCGCATTCTTTATGCCTTCAATACCGTCGGAAGGCTTGAGCATGAACACTTTGCTCATGTTTTCGCTGCCGAATCCTTTTGGAGCGACTGTAATCTCGATTTTATCGCCTTTTACTATTTCATAATGAATGACCGCCGGAGTATTGTCTCCTGTATTGCCCCTCAGAATTGGGTCAGCTACAACGGATTTTCTGAGATAGCCTTCCGTATATCCCTGTCTCACTCCTTCGTTCACCGCATCTTCTATGAAACTGCCTGTTACATGGACATCCTGACCTATTTTTATAAAGATTATTGCCATGCCCGTATCCTGACAGATAGGCACATTCTCCGACTTGGCAATTTCCGCGTTTTCACAGAGCATTCCCAGGATTTCTCTTGCTGTTTCCGAAGTTTCCTTTGCTGCGGACTCGCAAAGCCTGTTTTTTATATCGTCGTTTATGACGCAGTTAGCTTTTATACATAAATCTCTGACAGTTTCTGTTATTATATCGGACGAAATTTCCCGCATAAAACCACCTCTTAAAAAAGTTAATTCATTATATATTACGCATAGGTAATTGTCAAACAGTTACAGCCGAATCTCCTTTCGCATTTTCCAAGCATTGTCCCGTTACACGCGCAGGCGCTTATTTTCGTCTTGATACCGTTCTCAGTATATGATATATTACATTCGGCTGAAAAAATTCGGAACTATTTATGGGGGAGGCAAAAATCTATGACAAAACTGAAATTCTGCCGTTTTATGGATTATGAAGACGGAAAAATAGCGAGAATGGAAACAGAATCCGGAATCCCTGTAAATATTTTCGCCGATGACGGCTCTGATTTCGGCATTTCCGAAGGAACCGAATGCTCCCTGAAAGTATGGGGTATGTGCAGCGATATTGAAATATACGAATCCGAAGATGAGTTTTACGATTCAGTTGATACATTCGCCGCAGAAGCCTTGATACCCTGCGGGACATTTTCTATCGACCCCGATGATAAAGACTTCCGGCAGAGTCCGGACGTTATTGTCACGGGAAAGGTGCTTGAAATAGAAGAAAACAAAGAAGCTTTACCTGATGAGCCCAACTGGTTTTTCAAAGTCGAAACCGTTGATATGATATTGAATTTATTCGCGGTATACGAAGGGACAATAGAAATCGGGAATACTATATGCGGTACGGCATGGCTTTACGCAGATATAGTCTGAGCATATCAAAAGCCTTTTGCCCATGCTTTATTATGCCGGTTTGAACATGTTTTCGGTAAAATGACTTATTTGCCAAAACCTTGACAAAAAACCTGTAGAATATTATAATTATTAAACCCGCAAAATTTGCGGGAATTAAATTGCTTTTCATAAAAAATTGGCTTAAATCGCCGCATTTTCAGAAAGGATAACATTATGCTTGAGTTAAAAAATATTTCTTTCCTTGTAGACAATGACAGCAAAGAAATTATTAAAAATATAAATCTTACAATCAATGACGGTAAATTCATTGTAATTACCGGACCTAACGGCGGAGGAAAATCAACTCTCGCAAAAATCATAATGGGTATTGAAAAACCCACTTCCGGACAAATAATTTTTGACGGCAAGGACATTACGGATATGAGCGTCACGGACAGAGCCAAAGAAGGCATCAGCTTCGCTTTTCAGCAGCCTGTACGCTTCAAAGGTATTGATGTCAGGGATATTCTTACCATTGCCGCAGGCGGAAAGCTTACGGATGAAGAGGCAAAAAAGCTTCTTGAAGAGGTAGGCCTTACTCCCGATGAGTATATTGACCGTTCGGTAGACGCTTCTCTTTCCGGAGGAGAGCTTAAGAGAATCGAAATCGCGACACTTTTAGCGAGAAAGACAAAGCTTTCAATTTTTGACGAGCCGGAAGCGGGAATCGATCTCTGGAGCTTCAAAAATCTCATTGAGGTATTTGAAAAGATCCACAGCGAGATTAACGGGTCTATAATCATTATTTCACATCAGGAGAGAATCCTTAATATAGCCGATGAGCTGGTTGTTATCGCAAACGGAGAAATCAAGGCTTACGGACCCAAGGACGAAATCCTTCCCGAACTTTTAAAGGGAAGCGAAAATTGTAAATACTATCAGTAAGGAGGATTTTTAATGGACGCAATCGAAAGAGCTTTATTAAAAGAAGTTGCAGGACTGCATAAGATCCCCACAGGAGCTTATAATATTAGAAAAGACGGTGAAAGCGCAGGCAGAAATACCACCGCAAACATAGATATAGTATCTAAATCGGATAAATCCGGAATTGATATATACATTAAAGACAACACTGTTAATCAGAGTGTTCATATCCCCGCGCTCATAACAAAAAGCGGAATTACGGATCTGGTTTATAACGATTTCCATATTGGCGAAAACTGCGACGTTCTCATTGTTGCAGGCTGCGGTGTTCATATCGCGGGAGACGAAGGCTCCAGCCACAGCGGTGTGCACAGCTTTTATGTGGGCAAAAACTCAAAGGTCGTTTATGTTGAGAAGCACCTCGGCATGGGCGAAGGCACAGGCGAAAGAGTTATTAATCCCGTTACCTACTTTGAAATAGAGGAAGGCGGCACTCTTGAGATGGAAACTACCCAGATCAGAGGAGTCACATCCACGGAAAGAAAGACAGAAGGAAAAGTAGGTCCCAGAGGTACTATTATAATTAAGGAAAAGATAATGACTCACGACAGGCAGTGGGCTAAAACTGATTTCAATGTTGATCTTGACGGCGAGGATTCCAAGGCTGACCTTATTTCTCGTTCTGTTGCCCAGAATGATTCCAAACAGATGTTTGTTGCGAAGATTTTCGGTAACAACAGGTGTATGGGACATTCCGAATGCGACGCAATTATTATGGACAACGGTTCTGTTGCGGCTATCCCCGAGATTACTGCAAATTCTGTTGAGGCTACTCTCATTCATGAGGCGGCTATCGGAAAGATTGCCGGTGAACAGCTTACAAAGCTCATGACTCTCGGGCTTTCCGAGAAGGAAGCGGAAGAAGAGATCATCAAAGGCTTCCTTAAATAAAGAGTATATTTTTGATAATACAAAGAGCTGATTTTTAATCGGCTCTTTTTTATGCCTCCGGCGGCTTAGGGCTCTGCCCTAAGAACCCGCAAGGGACTTCGCCCCTTGACCCCGTGTACTTTGTATAATA
>JAFWDD010000079.1 GCA_017534115.1 Bacillota bacterium
TAAAAAGACGTGGAAGACAGCGGTGCAAATAACAATCAGAATGAGGAAAACAAAACAGGTTTAAAGAATAAAAGATTAAGGAACCTTTTTATAAGGATAGTAGTCATAATAGTAGTTGCGTTTGTAGTTGTGGCGGCAGTTTTCGGCTCCCGGCTTATAACCGCGAGGAGAAGGGCGCTGGAAAACATGAACGCGGCTTCTTCCGGAGATATAAGCGGAAAGATTCTTGTTGTGGATCCTGAAACAGGCGAGGAAAAATATGTTGACGTTCCTGCTGAGGAAACGAAAATAAACATAGCAGTTTTCGGTACGGATACAGACGGATACAGAACAGACGTTGTGTTTATCCTTTCCTATGATACCTACAATAATAAACTGGCTCTTATTTCGATTCCCAGAGATACAAGAGTCGTAATGCCCGAAGAGTTAATTGAAAGCATTGAGGAACGAGGCGGCAACATTCCCTATAACGAGAATGAAAAAGGCGCCTGCAAATTCAATGAAGTTCATGCCTATGCCGGCAAAGGCTACAGAAACGAGTTTTCCGTAAAAACTCTTGAATCCTTCTTAGGCATAAGGATAGACGGATATGTAAATGTAAGCCTTGTTGGCTTCAGGAATATAGTAGACGCGTTCGGCGGAGTTGATATGGAAGTTGAAGGCAGGCTTTACTATGTAGACCCTTATCAGGATCTTTATATTGACCTTTATCCCGGATACCAGCATCTGGACGGCGAGCACGCGGAAATGCTTGTGCGTTACAGAGAAGGTTATGCGGCGAAGGACTTAAAGAGAATTCAGGTTCAGCAGACATTCATGAAGGAGCTCATGGCGAAGGTTATGAATACCCAGAATCTTATGGATAAGCTTCCTTCCATAATATATAACCTCTTTAAATATGTAGATACTGACCTTTCTCTTGAAAAATTTGTGGAATACGGTTCATATATGCAGAATCTTTCCATAAATGATGTATACATGGAAACGATCCCCGGAGAAGGCGGAGCCTTTTTCTGGGCTGATGACGAGGGAGTTGAAGAGCTCGTACAGAGAGTATTCTATTCCCACAATATAGCAGGAGAAGAAGTTCAGGAAGAAGAAAACGCGGAAGAACAGCCGGAAGCGGTTGTAATTCCCGAAGGAGCCGCAAGAATAGAAATTGCCAACGGCAGCGGCAAAAAGGGTCTGGGAGCTTCCGAAAAAGGATTTCTTGAAAGCAAAGGATATTATATTTCCTTTATTTCAACATACACAGGAGAAAGTACACAAAAAACAAGAATAATATACGGTTCCGATGATTTTGCGGACGACGCGGAGGCTTTGTCTGAATTATACGACAGCGTAGAGGTCATCAACAACAGGAATATGCTCAGCACGGGCACCGACATAAGGATCATCCTTGGAACCGATATGAACGAGGCAACGTAATTATGAGTAAAAAAAGCGGAGAAAGAAACCCTGCGAAGCTTTTCGCAAAGGTTTTGGTTATAGCTGTTATAATAGGACTTGTGCTCTGCGGTCTGGGGTTCAGCATGCTCAGCCGCATGAATACAGGGGAGAATACGGAAGAAGAAAAAACTACGTTCCAGAACCCCATAACATTTGTGGCAGATCTGATGAGCAAGGAAAAAGATTTTAACATGGCGTTTTTCGGAGTGGACAAGGACGGTACGAGAACGGACGTTATATTTGTCGCCCACATGGATGCCAAAAATGACAAAATATCACTGATTTCCGTTCCAAGAGACACGAAAGTCGATGTATGCAAAGAAGTTAAAAGTATAATAGGTAATTCGGGATATTATGTTCCGGACCAGTGCAAAATAAACGAAGTACACGCTTACGCCAAGGAAAACGGCGTGAAATGCGCCATAATCCAGCTGGAGGATCTTCTGGGAATAGACATAGACTATTACGGAAAGATCGACCTTAACGGTTTTGTTGAGCTTGTGGATGAAGTCGGAGGAATAGACATAGATGTTCCTTCGAATATGTATTACCAGGACCCTTATCAGGATCTGTATATAAATCTTCAGGCAGGACCTCAGCATCTGGACGGAGAGCATGCCGAAATGCTTGTAAGGTTCAGGAGTTATCCTCAGGGAGACGTACAAAGGGTAGCGGTACAGCAGGATTTCCTTAAGGAAGTCGCGAGAAAGCTTTTGGATCCAGCTACCGTAAAGTCCAACATAACAGGATATATAAATATATTTGTTAAATATGTGGATACGAATTTCCCGCTCAGCGCGTTAATGAAATACGGAAACAATTTCTCCAAGGTAAATCCCGACGATATAGTTATGGAAACTTTACCTGGAGAAGGCGGATATATAGGCGAGACGTCCTATTATCTCGTCAATGAAACTGAAGCAAAGGATGCCATAAACAGAATTTTTAGGAGCACGGGAAACAACACCGGAGCTTCCGCGAATTTTGACAGCAGAGATTTCAGGATAGAGGTATGCAACGGCGGATATCAGAACGGATATGCCGCTAAATGGAGAGATATTCTTGCAGAGGACGGGTACAATGTTGTGAGTATTACGACTTTGGGCGGAGAAAAGACTTCGTATACCCGGATTATTGTTTCTGAATCAGGCATGGGACTTGACCTTCTTTCATATTTCAAGAAAGCGGAGGTTATGGAAGACGTAAGTATGCTGAACGAAGGAACGGATATAAGAATTATCCTCGGAACGGATGAATAGAAAAAGCAAAAAAAGCTCGGTTTGTATTAAACCGAGCTTTTTCATGTTTCTGTGATTGCTCAGGGGCTTTGCCCCTAAGAACCCCACATGGGGCGCTGCCCCATGACCCCGCAAGGGATTTCATCCCTTGACCCGTGTAATAAGCAGAGGTAGTTTGCAGGCTGATATCAGGCTGGTTAAAAACCTGGTTTTTTCAAAAAACTCATTGTTCAGTGCGAAGCGCATAAAATAAATCTGCCGCAGGCGGATTTTGACAATAATTATTCATTATTCATCAGGGCGAAGCCCGACTTCATTATTCATTGCGCCCGCAGGGTGCCTGTCCATGTAATATGCGGAATAATGTTTTCGGATAAAGTAATAATTTTTTCTTATCAATGTTTTTCAGCCGGTAACAGCGGTATTGTCCCGACTTCACATTCCTTATTCCTTTGGAATAGCGATCCTTCTTCCGTAATAAATCATATCCGGACTGGTAATATTATTCACTTCCGCGATCCTGTTCACCATTGATGTGTTCCCAAAATATTTCCGGCTGATATACCGCAGGGAATCGCCTTTTTTCACGTTGTAATAGCACAAGATCTCATCCTCGGACAATTCGTATCCCTCGGATACTTCCTCAACAGGCGCTTCTTCAGCTATTTCTTCTGGTGCTTCTGCCGTTGTGGGTTCTTCCGTTTCTTCAGGAATGCTTTTTACCTCCTCAAAAACAACGGGTTCATATTCCGCTGAAGCCATAACGGCGGAATTCCCGTTTCCCATGGCGATAAGACGCATTTCATCCTCCAGTTTTACCAGCTTGTCATTATTTTTTATAAGTCCTGCGCCTATTACCAGCACAATGGCCAGAAAAGCCGCGCTTATACCCAGAGCGGCGTTGTATTTTGAGCCGGATTTTGTCGGTTTTTCCTTCCGTTTCAATACATCACGGATTCTTTTCGCGGCGTCGATCCTGTCGAATTTAAAACCTGTGTTTTCCTCGTCCTCCACATCGAATTTGTTTTCCTTTGGCGCGGAAACGGGATTTTCCTCCATGTATGCCTGCATATTCTCGTTTTTGTCATAGTATATGAAATATCCTTTGGCCCGGCGTATGCCGTCGTATTTCTCGTGAACGAAGAAAGCGTCAGATTTCTCCATGGGGTCAAGGACATACAGGACCTGATGTTTTTTCGGAAAGTTTTCCTTGTGGTATGTTTCGTCCCGTACCATTAGGAAAGCTCCGTATCCCGGCTGTGTATGGGCCCAGCCCACAATTTCCGAATCCCTGAAGAATTTTTCTCCTTCTGTCTTAAAAGTTTCCCAGGATTTTTCCGTGAATGTCTCCACACCCTTTTCCGAGGCCGTGAACTTGCCCTGCAAAACTCCGTTTATGATAAGAATGTCCTCGCCGTCAGCCTTAAGAGTCTTGCCCATAAGCGCGGCCAGCTTTTCTCTGGAAGCGTTCATTTTCGCGAATCTGTAAAGATAGGTATGTACATAATCCTCCATATATATCCGAATGTCACTGTCTACGGAGCCTACCTGCTTAACGCTTACAGGTATTTCCGGCACGGGCTCGGATTGAGGCGTTGTGTCTGACTGAGATATGTTTCCTAAAAGACGCATATATGACCCTCCTTAAACATATAATTGTGCATTAAATATATCACCTCGTTCAATAATAAATTGTAGATATTTGGACAAATTCTCGTTAAATTTCAGTCAAAATATTTATTTTTGCGACTTTTGGAAAAAACCTTTACAAATGAATAAATCGTGATATAATAAACCCAAAATATTTTGGAAAATCTAAGGATATAGTGAATTTTTTAACTTGTTGCTGCTGTTGTGACCAAAGGAGAGATGTTATGGATACTCAAAACTTAAGAATTACGCTTGATTTCAACAACATGATGACAGATTACGTAGGCCCGAACGGCATTACAGAGGATGATATAAAGGGCTCTGAAAAGGCTCTTGAGAAAGCTTATTCCGGTATGGAAGAAAAACGCGCGTCAGGAAAAATGGATTGGCGTGATCTTCCCTATAATCAGGATGATGTAGTGGATGATATTTTGAATTATGTTGATTCCGTAAAGGATGATACAGACGCTTTTGTTGTTCTGGGCATCGGCGGTTCCGCTCTCGGACCTCTTGCGGTTCAGCAGGCCATAAACCATCCTTTTTACAATGAACTGCCCAGGGAAAAGAGAGGAAACTATCCCAGACTTTATGTTGCTGACAACATCGATCCGGAAAGACTTCCTTATCTTTTCGACATAATAGATCTGAAAAAAACGATTTTCAACTGTGTTTCAAAATCAGGAAGCACGTCAGAGACAATGTCCCAGTTTCTTATAATCAAGACTCTTATCGAGGAGAAACTGGGCAAAGCCGAAGCCGCAAAGCATATTGTCTGCACCACAGACAAAGAAAAGGGCAACCTCATCGGCATCGCGAAGGAAGAGGGATACAAAACATTCATAATCCCTTCGGGAGTAGGCGGAAGATTCTCCGAGCTGACCCCTGTGGGACTTCTTCCCGCGGCAATGTGCGGAATCGACATTAAGGAAATGCTGAAAGGCGCCGCATTCATGGACGAGCTGAGCAAGGTTAAGGATGTATATAAAAATCCTGCGTATATGTTCGCTCTTCTCCATATGATAGGCATGAAAAAGGGCAAAAACATTTCCGTAATGCTTCCTTACGCCGATTCCCTTAAGTACATTTCCGACTGGTACGCACAGCTTTGGGCGGAGTCTTTAGGCAAAAAATATGATAATTACGGTAATATCGTGAATTACGGGCAGACACCGGTAAAATCACTTGGCGTAACGGACCAGCATTCCCAGATACAGCTTTACGCGGAAGGTCCTTCAGACAAGATAATCGTATTTATAGCGGTAGATAAATTCAAAAAGGAAACGGCTATCCCCAAAATCTACGGAGACATCCCCAGTCTCGGATTTTTAGGCGGAGCCACACAGAACAAGCTCATTGAAACAGAGCGTATAGCAACGGAATATGCCCTTCAGAAAGCAGAAAAAACCAACATGACCATAACTCTTCCCGAGGTAAATGAATTTACATTGGGCGAACTTCTGTATTTCTTTGAGGTAGCAACGGGATTTGCGGGCGAACTTCTTGAGATAGACGCATTCGACCAGCCCGGTGTAGAAGAAGGCAAAAATGCCACATACGCAATGTTCGGCAGACCCGGTTACGACGAAAAGAGAAAGGAACTGGAATCCCGTCCCGCTAAAAACAACGCTTATATTATATAAAGGATATAAAAGGGGCTTTTGAATCATTTTAAGGAGTTGCAAAAAAATGACAAAAAACAGTAAATATACATGGAAAGGCTTTTTGAACAGATATTTCATCAAAGGCCTTAACGGAATGGCGCTCGGACTTTTCTGCAGTCTTATTGTAGGACTTATAATCAAGCAGATAGGCGGAGCTGTCGGCGGTGACTTAGGCGCTCTTATCGTGCAGATAGGAACAATAGCTTCCGTTGCAACAGGCGCGGCTATCGGCGTGGGAACAGCCTATGTAATGGATTCTCCCAGGCTTATAATCTTCGCCTCAGCCATAACGGGACTTTTCGGAGCCAACGCATCGGCTCTTGTAAAAGGCACACTCATAACCGAAGCAGGAGCAGTTGCTCTGGGCGGAGCAGGAGACCCTCTCGGCGCGTTCATAGCCGTTATAGCAGGAATAGAAATCGGCAGATTTGTGTCAGGCAAAACCAAGGTGGATATTATTCTTACGCCTATTGTTACAATAATTGCCGGCTGTCTTGTGGGCAGACTTGTAGGTCCTCCCATTTCCGCAGGTATGGTTCATCTGGGCGAGTTCATAGAATATGCCACAGTGCTTCAGCCTTTTGCCATGGGTATCGTCCTTTCCGTTGTAATCGGTATGATTCTGACCCTTCCCATAAGTTCGGCGGCCCTTTGTATAATACTTGGGCTTTCGGGAATAGCATCCGGCGCGGCAACAGTAGGCTGCTGCTGTCAGATGATAGGCTTTGCTGTCGCAAGCTTCAGAGAAAACAAATGGGACGGTCTTCTGGCCCAGGGACTTGGAACATCCATGCTTCAGGTGCCAAATATAGTCCGTAACCCCAGGATCTGGATACCGCCCATTGTGTCAAGCGCGATCCTTGGACCAATTGCGACAGTGGTATTCAAAATGGAAAACAACCCCGCGGGCGGCGGCATGGGCACCAGCGGTTTGGTAGGCCAGCTCATGACATGGCAGACAATGTCAGGTTTAATGCCTGCAGGAGCCCTTTTATTCAGAATACTTCTTCTCCATGTAATTCTTCCCGCAATAATCACACTTGCTGTTTCGGAATTCATGAGAAAGAAAGGATACATAAAATTCGGCGATATGAAGCTGGAAGCATAAAACTTTTCGGAAAAAATAACGAATCCGCAGGATATGAAAAACACTCCTGCGGTTTTTTTTGCGCCTTTTTTTGCAATAATCAGGGCATGAAAAAATCGAGGTGACAAGATTTGAACTTGCGGCCTCTGCGTCCCGAACGCAGCGCTCTACCAAACTGAGCCACACCTCGAAATTTTTTAATTTAAGTTTTTGAATTAAAAGGAAAAAGCTGATGGTGAGATTCGAACTCACGACCGACGCATTACGAATGCGTTGCTCTACCCCTGAGCCACATCAGCAAAAGTAAGCTTTAACATTATAACACCAATTATTTTTATATGCAAGGAATTTTTACCGCAAAATCGAATAAACAGTAAAAAAACAGCAGAGGACTCAACTGTTAAAAAAGGATACTCTTAAAAGAGTATCCCGTAATTATATTATTCCTGGCTTTCCTTACAAGGTTTATTGCCTTTTTCTTTTCCAAACTCATTGTCCTTTGCGTATTCTTCTCTGTTATTAGTATAATCTTTGTTGTCCGATTTGTTTTTCCTGGATTTTTTGCCTGTATGTTTATCCATAATGAAATCCTCCTTATTTTTTATGTTGCGGAATTATTATTCCGAATAAAAAAGTTTTTATTCAAATTATGGGGGAATGTTGATATAATAAATATGAAAATTTTGAAAAAGGTGTAAACTTTAATGATAAGAGTACAAAATATAAAGCTTTATATGGATGAGGCCGAGTCTCTTCTCAGATCCAAAGCGGCAAAAAAACTGAAAATTCCGGAGGCAGATGTAATAGACTTTGCGATCCGCAGGAAATCCCTTGACGCGCGGGATAAGGAACGGATATTTTTTGTATACGCTCTGGACGTTAAAATCAAAAACGAAGACGCTTTCCTCAAAAAGAACCGCAAATTCTCAAAAGCCGAAAAAAATGTATACAAACTGCCCAAAGGCAGAGCAGAGCTTGAAAATCTGCCTGTTGTAGCGGGTTTCGGTCCCTGTGGAATGTTTGCAGCTCTTATTCTGGCGTATATGGGACTGAATCCTGTTGTGATCGAGCAGGGCGAGGATGTCTCTCACAGAAAGGAAACAGTGGAAGCATTCCTCAACGGCGGAGCGCTGAACAAATACAGCAATACACTTTTCGGAGAAGGCGGAGCAGGAACATTTTCAGACGGCAAGCTTACGACCCGAATAAAGGACAAGCGTGCCGCGAAGGTGCTGAAGGAACTGGTAAACTGCGGTGCGCCGGAGGAAATAACCTATCTGGCAAAGCCTCATCTGGGAACAGACAAGCTCTCGGATATAGTGGCAAATTTGCGGGAAAAGATAAAATCCATGGGCGGACAGGTCCTCTTCGGAAAACGTCTTACGGATATAGTTATTGAAAACGGAGCCGTTTCGGGTATAATAGTTAATGAACATGAATTTGTCAAAACGGAGAACCTGATTCTGGCGGTTGGCCATTCTGCCAGAGAGATTTATGAGCTTCTTTATGAAAAGAACATAAAAATGTCCCAGAAGCCATTTGCCATGGGCGTCCGCGTGGAGCATGACCAGAAAATGATAAATCAGGTGCAGTACGGCGACGAAACTCCCTATGCGGCGGACTATAAACTGACCTGCTCCACATCAGAGGGCAGAGGAGTTTTCAGCTTCTGTATGTGTCCCGGAGGCGAGGTCATTCAGGCAGTGTCTGAGGAAGGCTGTCTGTGCGTAAACGGAATGAGCAGGTTTGCCCGTGACGGTAAAAACGCCAATTCCGCCATACTTGTGCAGGTTTTCCTGGAAGACTTCAAGGAAGAATCCCCATTAGCGGGAATAGAGCTTCAGAGGAAATTCGAA
>JAFWDD010000080.1 GCA_017534115.1 Bacillota bacterium
GGTGCCTATTTATAATTAGTAGTGTCGATGGAATGTCATGGAAAGGAGATGATGTGTATGATTGAGATTAAGGGGAAAGTGAATACTGCTTTATGCTATGCCAAGTCTGTGGAAGACGAGGCTTTTAACCAGATTGCCAGAATGTGCGATTATCCTCTGACAGAAGGAAGCAAAATCCGCATAATGCCTGACGTTCATGCCGGAAAAGGCTGCACAATCGGCACAACCATGACAATTAAGGATAAAGCTGTTCCCAATGTTGTGGGCGTGGATATCGGCTGCGGTATGTATACCATAAAGCTGGCGGAATCGGAGATAGATTTCCAAAAGCTGGACGAAGGAGCGCATTTCATACCCTCGGGCAGAAATGTCTGGGAAGAAGTTCCCGAAGAGTTTGATTTAAAGGCTCTGCGCTGTTATGAAAATCTCCAGAGATACAGCTGGCTGGAAAGAAGCCTGGGAACTCTCGGCGGAGGCAATCATTTTATTGAGGTGGATAAATCCTCCGATGGCACAAACTACCTTATAATTCATTCCGGCAGCCGCAATCTGGGCAAACAGGTCGCGGAGTATTATCAGAGCCTTGCGGTGGATTTAAATAGGGGAATCGGAAAATTTAAAGAGTCGAAGGCTGAAATAATACGTACATATAAAGAGCAGGGAAGAGAAAAGGAAATTCAGGATGCAATTAAACGCCTTGAGTGGGAAAGGGCGAACAATGTACCTGATATTCCCGAGGATTTGTGCTTTCTCTATGGTAAGTATCTGGAGGATTATCTCCGCGACGTGGAAGTCTGTCAGGCCTTTGCGGTACGAAATCGTGAGAAAATGGCGGAGATTCTTCTTGAAAAGGCTGACCTTACAGCAGTTGAGGCTTTCCACACAATCCACAACTATATTGATACAGGGGAAATGATTTTAAGAAAGGGCGCAATAGCGGCGCATGCAGGGGAAAGGTGCTTATACCCATTAATATGAAAGACGGCTCCGTTCTGGCAGTCGGAAAAGGCAATCCCGAGTGGAATTATTCCGCTCCGCATGGAGCAGGCAGGATTATGTCCAGAAAAAAGGCCAGAGAGACAATAGACCTTGAAAAGTACAAAGAGGCAATGGATGGAATATACACCACATCCGTCAGCGAGGAAACATTGGACGAAGCGCCTTTCGCCTATAAATCCTTGGAGGATATCCTCGATGTAATAGGCGATACCGTCGATATTATTGATGTAATGAAGCCCGTATACAATTTTAAAGCCGCTGAATAAATCATGATAAAGGAGTAGAAATATGGAAAGAACGATCAGAGTTACAGGCAGAGGGAGACTTTCTCTTAAGCCGGACACAGTACGATTAAGGATTGAACTTGAAGATTTTGCAAAAGAGTATGAGGAATCAATAAGAAAATCAGCAGAAAGTACAAAAGAGGTGCAGGAAGCCTTTATGGCTTTGGGATTTGAAAGATCAGAATTAAAAACAACAGGTTTTGATGTGAATGCCAGATATGAGTATTACAAGGATAAAAAAACTGGAAATCAAAAGAGCAGTCTCATAGGATATACTGCTTGCCGTATCTTGAAAATTGAGTTTGGCAAGGATAATGATTTACTTGGAAAAGTGTTGTATATGGTATCAAAGCTTTTTGCAGAACCTGAGATTAAAATAGAATATACTGTTAAGGATGCAGAGGGTGCAAAGAATGAGCTTTTGGCAAAAGCAGTTGCGGATTCGAAAGCAAAGGCTTTAGTGCTTACAGCGGCCGCAGGCGTAAAATTATGTGATATAATAAATATAGATTACAGTTGGGGTCAGATTAATTTTGTTTCGAGCCCTAAAGGAAATTTGGCAAAATCCGTAGTTGTTTCAGATAGTTTTGATTTTGATATTGAACCCGAAGTTATTAACGTTGAAGATACCGTAACCGTAATCTGGTCAATTTCATAACAAACACTTATAACCCAAAAAGGAACACTCCGTAATTTCGGAATGCTCCTTTTTCTTTTACTTCATTTTCCTTATCCTCTCCAATATCTTCTCCCGTTCCTCCAAAGATTTAGCGTAAAACAGATGCATATCCCTGCTCAATTTCGCTATTTTGGCCCGAAGAAAGGGCGAAACTTTGTTTATATCCTTAAACAGCCTCATTGTATTTCGATTTTCCTGACATCGGGGCTCTCCGGAACCGTTTTGGGCATTTCCAGCGTAAGGATCCCGTTTTTATACTCTGCGCAAATATCCTCCGTATCTATGCCGGAAACATTGAAGCTCCTGCAAAGTGAACCATACCGCCGCTCTTTTCTGACATACCGGTTTTCATCCTCCTCGGACCTTTCCTCATGCTTCTCGGCCTTTATTGTGAGCATATCCTCTGAAACATCCACTGAAATATCCTCTTTTTCGTATCCGGGGAGCTCTGCTGTCAGAACATAGCGGTCGCCGGCGTCCTCAATATCCGTCCTGAAATGAGTTTGTCCAGAGTAAAAATTCCCGAAGAAGTTTCTTTCCATGTTGTCAAGATAATTGAAAATATTGTTTCCCGTAGATTCAAATGGAACCAGACTTAACATAAACATACCTCCTTATAAAAAAACTTTGCGGTAAGTATATTTTTCTCCGAAATCAAGGATTTTATGTATAAATCGCATAAAAATAAGGCTGCCCCAAAGAACAGCCCTTACTAAATCTTATTAAAACCGCTTAAAATCAGTTGGATCCTCCGTTAAAGCCCTGACCCATGCCGGATTTGTCGGCCATGAGTTTCTCCTGAGCCTCGATCATTTTTTTAACCATATATCCGCCTACGTAACCGTTCTGAGCGGAAGTTAGGTCTCCGTTATATCCCTGTTTTAAAGGAACGCCGATTTCGTTAGCGACTTCGTATTTAAAACGATTCATAGCTTCTTTTGCTTCAGGAATATTTGTTTTGTTGCTGCCTGAATTATTGTTACTTGACATTGAAACATCCTCCTTTAATCTCAATCGGTTAAGCTTGGATATCGGTGCCGCAATAGTATTATAACCGGAGAAAAAACGAATATTCAGGGAAAAAATGGCGACTAATCTCTTCCGCAGTCGGATACTTTTCCTGTGAGCACATCCAGAGCGTGAGGCAGAATATCTATAATATATGACAGATTTTCCTCCACAGCCTTGGGACTTCCGGGCAGATTTATAATAAGAGTGTTTTTTCGTATTACGGATATGCCTCTGCTTAGAGCAGCTTTTTTTGTGTACTGCAGGCTGTTTGCTCTCATAGCTTCCGCGATTCCGGGTACATTCTTTTCTGCGATTTCAAGAGTTGCCTCGGGAGTTATGTCTCTTGGCGAAAGACCTGTTCCTCCGGTGGTAATTATAAGGTCGGAAATATTATTATCACATATTTTTTTCATCAGCTCCTGAAGAGGTTCCCTTTCATCGGGAAGAATATCATAGGATTTGATGATAAATCTGTTTTTCTCACATATTTCAATTACGGTTTTCCCGCTTATGTCTTCACTCCGGCCTTGCGATGCTCTGTCGCTCAGCGTTATGACTGAAACGGAATAGGGTAGTTTTTTTTCTTCTGATATATATATATCATCTCCCTGAGATACAGTTCCGCTTTTCAGGACCTTTGCGAAAATCCCGAATTCCGGCATAATGCATTTTCCTGTTTTTTCAAAAATTGAGCAGTTTGTATGGCATTTTTTGCCTATTTGGGTGACTTCCAGCAAAACGGAGCCTGCTTTCAGGATAGCGCCTATATGTATTTTTGAAAAATCCAGTCCGCTTGCGGCAATATTTTCTCCGAATCCGCCGGGTTCAATGTCTGTAAAATTTTTGAATTCCCGAATTTTTTCGGATGAAAGAATGCTTATCTGACGGTGTCCGCTTCCTGCATGAACATCGCCCTCAATTCCGTATGCGGCTATGAAATTTGCCTGTTTTACGGGACTTTTCGCTCCTCTTGCCGAGCTTAGACACAAAGCTTCGATTTTTCCCATTTCAGCCTCCTATGTGGTACATTTCGGTTTCATTAAGGTTTTTTCTGAAAAAATTATGATTCAAAGGTTTTTCCTTGATTTTTTCTTCTATTATTTTGGTTATTTCGGCATCGGAAATATTTTTTTCGAAAAGCTCCTTTATATTGACGCTTTTTTCGTGTCCGAGACATAAAATCAGTTCTCCGCCCGAAGCGATTCTTATTTTATTGCAATCCTGACAGAAGCATTCCGACAACGGGCTTATAAATCCGATTTTGCCGGCAAAATCACCGTATTGGCAGTATTTCGCGGGACCATTCCCGGAAACCTCAAGCTTTTTCGGTACGCCAAATTCATCCTCAAGGATCTTTTTGACTTCATCGGTATATACGGGAGTGAAATTTCTTCCGCTTCCCATGGGCATAAGCTCAATGAACCTGACCCAAACAGGATATTTTTCCGCCATCCGGGCAATAGGAATGATCCTGTCATAATTCAGTTCTCTGATTGCCGTGAAATTTATCTTAACAGATTTAAACCCCAGATCAAGCGCTTTCCGGATTCCGGCGTAAACATCTGCGATACCGCTCTTTCCGGTTATTTTGCAAAAACCTTCTTCGTCTGGACTGTCCAGACTGAAATTCACTGAATCCACACCGCATCGCAAAATCTCATTCGCCATATCACGAAACAGGATCCCGTTTGTGGTAAGGGTAAGAGATTCGATTTCCGGCAAAGCTCTTATTTTTTTGAGAATTCCGCATATATCATCCCGCAGAAGAGGCTCTCCGCCTGTGATTTTGATTTTTGTTATGCCAAGGCCTGCAAAAATCCCGCATATTCTTGTGATTTCGTCCGCTGTCAGAATATCATGGGATTCCCATTTGTTTTCCGGCTTGCAGTAAACACAGTTCAGATTGCACCTGTCTGTTACGGAAATCCGCAGGTAATCAATGTTTCTTCCGAAAGAGTCAGTCATTTTCCTCACCCTTTTTCATGTAATGCCCGGATTTTCCGCCGTCCTTCTCAACAAGGGCTATTCCGTAAATTTCCATGGCTCTGTCAGCAGCCTTAAGCATATCGTAAATCGTAAGAAGGCTCACTGAAACGCCTGTAAGGGCTTCCATTTCGGCGCCTGTCTTTCCTGTGCATTTCACGGTGCAAAGGGATTTTACAAATTGTTTTTCTTCAGAAAAACTGAAATCGATTTTGCAGGACGTGAGGCTTATGTTGTGGCAAAGAGGAATCAGCTCAAATGTGCGTTTTGCCGCCATAATTCCGCCTATGCGCGCTGTGGCGAGGACATCGCCTTTCTTTGCGGTCCCGTTTTGGATTGCCAAAAAGGCCGCAGAGTTCATTTTTATAAAACCCTCAGCGACGGCAACTCTTTCAGTTATTTCTTTTTGTGAAATATCGGTCATAACCGCGTTTCCCTTATTGTCAAAATGATTTAAACTATCCATATTTTATTCCTCTTGCGTTTGTTTTTGCCTTATTTTCAATATGCTCGTACATATGTATGGCTATATGCTTTCGGGCAGACTTTGACAAAATCGTCTACAAAATAATATTATCAGTTTTTTTCATTTAAATCAAATCCTTAGTCTGTTGCAGTAGCCGCATATGCGTGTTAAAATAGAATAAAAGAATTAAAAATCAGGTTAAAGCTTCAGTATAGATAAAATAATTTCAAAAATGATTTAAAGGGAGGTTTTAGTATGAGTTTGTTCAACAAGCGTAATGATGAAAAACCGGCTGAGGAAAGCCATAACGAGCTTATAAAGGAATCCTTGCAGATGACTAAGGAAGAGGTAAGAGAAAAATACCATGAGCTGGCCAAAAGATTTGCGGAAGAGGATTTCGATGATGTTTATGAGGAATGCGACAGACTGAAAATGGAGTATTACGCGTGCTATCCTTTCATAATGCAGCTTGGAGTTTTGTACTGCAACCATTTCATGCTGGCAGGAGTGCAGAGCAGACAGGTCAATATGCTTAAGGAAGCAGGACAGATGTTCGAGACTGTAATGAAAAATTCCAAGGATAAAGAGCTTGCCCGTCAGGCGGAAAGCATGACAGCATCCTGTTATCTTATGCTTCGCAACACCAAAAAAGTTTTCGATATACTGGGCAAACAGGCAAGACCTCTGGATATGTCAGAGGAAATTATTTCCCAGGCTTATCAGACAGAGGGCAATACAAAGAAGGCTCTGGAAGTTGCTCAGGCAGGAATTTATCAGCATCTTCTTGGAGTGCTTTCCATGACGCCCAATTTCCTTATGCTGACAGGCGCGAAGCCCGAAAAGACCCAGGAAATAATGAGAAGGACACTTTTGATAGCGGATGTATACAATATGGACAGCCTTCATCCCAATACAATGCTCCAGATATATTTTACGGCGGCAGAGGTTTACTGTCTCCAGCGGAATTTCAACAAGGCCATAAATATGCTGGAAAACTACGCCGATGTGTGTGTAAACCATCTTTTCCCCTACAGACTCCGCGGGGATGATTATTTTGATTCAATAGACGACTGGATTGACAATCTTGATTTGGGAGCCGGAGCTCCCAGAGACGAGAAATTCATCAAGGAATCGGTTGTCAAAGGTATCGAAAACAATCCCATATTCAAATCTCTGGCAAATGAGGAAGATTATAAGAACGTACTCAAAAAGCTGGACCTTATGAAATAATGGAAATGGGATTAAATGTAATCTGAGGATTTATTCTGAGGAAGGAAGAAAACATTGGATATTAATTTAAAAGATTTTGCTGAAAAACAGTGGGAAAGTGAAGACAGAAACAGATTTAAGTTCTACGAATGTCCGGCCTGCGGCGCGAAGTTTTTCTCCCGGGAGAAGCGCAGCCACTGCGTTTACTGCGGAAGCGGAATGATAAAGCCCTGCTGGTCCGAATCCATAAAACCCGACGGAATCATACCTTTCACCGTTGACAAAGAGCAGGCGGTAGATAAGATAAGGAATTTCTGCAGCGGGAAAAAACTGCTCCCCAAAAGCATTACGGATCTGGATTTTTCAAGAGAAACCATGGGCGTATATGTGCCGGTCTGGGTTCTGAACGCAAAGGGAAAAAGCAGAGCGTCCTTTAAAGCCGTGAAAGGCGAGTCCTTCAAAAAAGGCAAAACAGAGGGCATAAAAAAGGATTACTATCTTCTTAAAAGAGAAGGAGAAATTTTCTTTGAGGACAACATTTTGAAAACTGATAAAACTCACGGATTTATCAAGGATATCGAGCCATACTATTTTGCGGAGGCCAAGACTTTCGACTCCAGGTATCTGGAAGACTTTTTGTGTGATAAATTTGATTCGGATAAGGATGAGGCCTGTGAAAATGTGCGGTCGACCATAGAAAAAAACCTTGTGTCCCAGTACAAAAATGATATTTCAGGATTTTCAAATGTACAGCTTGAAAGCATGGACGTTTCCTTCGACAGCCAGGACCTGAAATATATACTGGTTCCCGTGTGGCTCATGAATTTCAAATATGAAGGTGAGATTCATTCATTTGCCGTGAACGGACAGACAGGAAGCTTCACAGGCAAAGCTCCCGTAGGCAGGAGCGAATATCTGAAATATTTCCTTCTGATATTTGTGATAATTGCGATTATCGGCGTGATCATAGCGTTTTTGACTTAAGGAGGCGAGGGTGGAATGAAAAAGATTTATAAATTTGCCATAGCCTTGATTATCCTTACATTTGCTCTCGGTTCAGCTGCTTTTGCGGACAGTGGAAGAATTGCGGACCAGTCCGGAATTCTTAATAAGGAAGAAAAAAGCGCTATGGAAAAACGACTGGATAATTTATCCGATAAATATGATTTCGACATTGCTGTAATTGTTTCCGACGATGCGGATGCCGAAGAAAACGCGGAGACCTTTGTTTCAGAATGGGATTCGGGCAAAAAAGACGGTATAGTCCTTTCGTTTCGGAAGGAGACCGGAGATTTCTGCATACTTCCCTTCGGAGAAGGCGCGGAGATTTTTGACGCAGAGACATTAAGCCAGATTCAGGACGAGATTAAGCCTTATTTCGAGAAAGAAAAGTTTTACGAAGGCTTCAATGTGTATATAAGGCAGGCCGAAAGACAGCTGGAAGGGGCAAAAGGAGGCGGTGCGGATAATTCGCCCGTGGACTACAAAGCCCGTTCAAAACGAAGAATAATTACCATAGCTGCTTCACTTATAGCGGCTGTATTCGTAGCAATGGTGGTTACTTATTCAATGAGAAATTCATTGGAGAAGGGAAATGTATATAAAAAAGAAGATTTTTCTGATCCTGTACTGAAAATCACAGGCAGGGAAGATGTGTACCTTAAATCGGAAGAAGAGGAATTATAAAAAAATGAGGAACAGGGTTTTTTAGCCTGCTCCTCTTTTTATGTATGTTATTTAATGGATTCGCCGAATGCCATAAGTTTTGCGAATGTGCTTTCTTTTCCGTTTTCTTCACCGGCAGCTGTACAAACGCCGATGTTTTCGCCTTCCCAGAAAGCCAGTATTCCTTCAAACTGTGCCTCAATTCCGGCGTAAACGTTAGGTGAGCCGGAGCTGATGATTAAGCCGAATTTCTTTGCTTTAGCGGGTTTTACCACACAATAGAATCTGGAAAGAGCTGTCTCCATCTGACCTGAGAAACCGAAATAGTAAACGGGTGAAGCGAAGATAATTACGTCTGCTGACGCGATTTCAGGATATACATTCTGCATATCGTCCTTCTGAATGCAGGCTCCCGCGCCTTTTGTGTGGCAGTATTCGCAGGCTACACAGCCTTTGATATTCATTGTGCCTACGTTCATTACTACAACTTCATTGCCGTTTTTCTCGGCGCCTGTCTTGAAAGCGTTTACCATAGCCGCTGTATTTCCTTTGGGTCTGGGGCTTCCGTTTAATACAAGTATTTTCATTTTAATCTCCTCCTGTTGTTTTATTATAGTTAAATATTTGATTGTTTATAACATTACTTCTTTCGTTGCTTCAGGTTCAGTCTTCCTTTTTAACCCATTCGGAAGCCCATCTCGCAAGTTCTCTTTCCAGAGTTCCTTTGCGGAAACGTTCGCCTTTTGCTACTTTTGCGTCCGGCGCAAGAGCCTGAAGGTTTTTATATGTATCGCCTATGCTGGTTCCTCCGGAGGTTGCAAAAGGAACGATAGTTTTTCCTGAAAAATCATAAGCTTCCATAAATGTGTCAATTATGGAAGGTTCTCTGTACCACCACACAGGGAAGCCTACAAAAATAACATCATATTGAGAAATGTCCTCGATTTGTGAGCTGATTGCGGGACGGCTGGTTTTGTCCATCATTTCAACTGAGCTTCTGCTTTCCTTGTTCATCCATTTGAGATCCGCTTCTTCGTAAGGTATTTCCGGTACGATTTCAAATAAATCCGCGCCTATGCCGCTTGCCAGTTTTTCGGCCATAGCTTTTGTTTTTCCCGTTGCGCTGAAATATGCTACCAATGCTTTGCTCATAATACATCCTCCTTTTAGTTTTGCTGAATTTAATTCCTGTATTAATTACACCATTAAACCAAGGCTCAAGTCAAGAAATATTTTTTTGTTCCCTATGTGTTTTATGTGATATACAAAAACAGATTTTGTAAAGATATAAAAGCACTTTTGTGAATTTTTCGCAGAAGGCCGTATTAATTGATGTTTTCCGGTTTTATTCGGGAGTAAAAATGCTCTTTACTGAAGATATGAGAATTTTGTCCGTCATCTTTACAAGCTCCGATTTGGGAAGCTTCATATTTGTCTCAAACCACTGCATAAGTAGTCCGATGAGTCCGTAAGACGTGTAATTGAAAATGTATTCGGAGTATTCGGGACTCAGATCAGGATTAATAAGCTTAAGTATATGGGAGCCGTTGTCATAAATGAGCTGTGTGAATTTCTGCACGAACACGCTGGAAGCCTTGTTTTTGAATAAAAGCCGGCACAGATACGCGTTGTCGGCAATATAATTTACGATGGGAGTGAGGATTGGCTCCAGAGAATTGCCTATATCGGAATACTTGAGATTTTCGTCTATCATCCTCTGGAAGTCAGA
>JAFWDD010000081.1 GCA_017534115.1 Bacillota bacterium
TGAATAGTGAATAGTGAATAGTGAATAGTTGCGGTCAAAACAGGCTGAAGCCTGTTTATTTAAAGGGTTTCACGGCTGATGGATGTTGTTCTGGCAAAGTGAAACAGGTTCGAAGGGTAATTATTCACTACCGTAACCCAAAATGCTTCCGTTTCACATCGGTATTTCGGGAACCCCGCGCTATTCATTATTAATTGCAAAATCTTTAAGGAGATTTTGCCAGAGGACGTGTTTTTATGGAACTGTTAAAAATATTTTTCACATTCTGCCGAATCGGCGGTCTTACATTCGGCGGCGGAGTCGCAATGCTTCCAATGCTCACAAAAGAGGTTGTGGAGCGCAACCACTGGGCTACGGAAGAGGAGCTTCTGGACTGCTACGCCATAGGCCAGCTGACGCCCGGCGTTATTGCCGTGAACACGTCCACATTCATCGGATACAAGCAGAAGGGTATTCCGGGAGCAATTGTTGCAACACTGGGAATGGTTTTTCCTTCAATCGTCATAATCTGCATAATAGCGTCTATTCTGCAGGGTTTTTCAGCCAATGAAAACGTACAGCACGCGTTTGTAGCCATAAGGGTCGCTGTCAGCGCTCTTATTGTGGACGCTGTCATCAGAATGGGAAAAACTTCAATTAAAAACAAAACGGGACTTATTGCGGCGGTCATTGCCTTTGCCGTAATCGCGGCTCTTTCCGCGTCTCCCGTTTATATAGTCATTGCCGCATTCGTGCTGGGATTCATAAAAACCAAAAAGGAGGACGCAAAATGATAAGTCTTGGTCTTCTTTTCTGGGAATTTTTCAAAATCGGGCTTTTCTCCATAGGCGGAGGAATGGCGACGCTTCCTTTCCTGTACCGGCTGGCGGACAAATACGACTGGTTCAGCAGGGAGCTTTTAGCGGACATGGTGGCGGTATCCGAGTCTACGCCGGGACCCATCGGAGTCAACATGGCCACATACACAGGCTTTCAGGCAAGAGGCGTTATCGGCGGGATTACGTCCACAATGGGACTTGTTCTGCCTTCCATCATAATAATCGTTCTCGTGGCCATGTTCATCGAGAAGATTCGTGATAACAAATTCATGGACAACTCATTCAAAATACTGCGTCCCGCTGTTACGGGAATGATCGCCGCCGCAGGCTGGATAGTCATACATATGGCCCTTTTCGACGGCGGACTCTGGGGATTTTTCAAATACAAGGAGATAATCCTTTTCGTGCTCATATTCATATTTATGAAGAAAACGAAAAAGCATCCGCTCCTTTACGTGGGAATCGCCGCGGCAGTGGGAGTTATATTCAAATTTTAGTCTTACAAAGGACCTCTCGGGAATATGATTTATTTCGGGAGAGGATTTATATGGATAAAAATGGCGGACGGATCCTCATTTTGGGGATCTGTCTTTTTTTCGCCATGGGGCTGGCTGCGGGAGTGAATCTTATGCCGGTCCTGGGCGGCTCCGGCTGGGATTTTCCCGCGGGGAATTCCGTTGATATAAAGGCAACGTTTTATAAAGAGCTGAAGTATGCCGTCTTCCTGTGGACAGGCGGATTTCTACTGAAGAAGGAGTCTCTTGTCATAACGGCAGTTATTTTAAAGGGCTTTATAGTGGGCTGGGCGGCGGCTGAGCTTATGGCTCATGGAGGATTGGCAGAAGTTTTAGTGTATATTGCGCCCTTGCAGGTGTTTTCCTGCGCGGCGGTCATACTCGGCGGCGCGGCGGCTTTATATTGCCGCTGTAATCCGGTAAAGTCAGGAAGAACGATTCTTTTTCTGATTTATGAGAATTTTTTAATTTTTTTAGGGGTAATTCTGGAGGCTATCATTCTGAAAATAATATAACGACGGATTTGGCCGCATACTGAATTTCAAGGATTTTAGAAAACCTGAATACTTAGTTTTAGTTTTTTTGGTGCGTTGGTAATAATTAAATTAGTGTTTGACATTTTCCAATAGTGTGCTACAATTATGATGTAAAAAGAAATATAAAGATTATATAAACACATTATAAATGAATGTTAATTCAGGTTTATCCGAAAACAGTTGAAAATCAGTAAGGCAATCTGAGCGATGATTCAGGTTTCGGAATTCGGCTGTGAAGATGATCCTGAAAAATCCTATACATTGATAAACTAATATAAAGAAATTTTAAGATTGGGGGGATTCGCCATGGAACAGAGCACCAAGAAGATTTATCTTGCATATGGAAGCAATCTTAACGTCGGTCAGATGGGTAGAAGATGTCCCGGGGCAAAGGTATTGGGCGCAGGCGAACTCAAAGACTATGAGATCCTTTTCAGAGGAGCTAATAACAACGCAGTTGCAACAATAGAGCCTAAAGAAGGCGCAAACGTACCCGTAGTTTTATGGGAGATTACCAAATCTGACGAAAAGTCTCTCGACAGATATGAGGGATGGCCTTTCATGTACCGTAAAGAAAAGGTGAATGTTGAGCTTGATGGAAAGCTTGTTGAGACAATGGCTTATATTATGAATGAAAAAGGTAAAATGTTAGGAAAACCCAGCTCAACATATTACAACACCATTATGGAGGGATACAGCACACATGGATTTAATCCCGAAGTAATCGACAGCGGAGTGGCAAACTCAGTTTTGGGAAGAAAACAAGAGAAACTTGAAAGAAAGGCAGCTAAAGCAGCTAAAAGGGAAGAGAACCGTATGCAAGGAAAATCATGGACAAAAATTTTCCGCTTCCCGAAATCAAGATGAGTTTAATATTTATAAAATATATGGCACAGTCGAAAGACTGTGCCAAAATTTTTTTCCGAAAATGATGTGAAAGTATCTGTGTTGTGACATATTTCAGCTTTCTGGTATATAAAGGCGGCTGCCATAGCGCCGGGTCATTTTTCTTATCCCAAAATGCTTCCGTTCCACTTCGTTTCTTTCCGGCATTTCGGGAGCCCTGCTTTCGGGAGGACCGCCTTCGGCGGCGGAGGAAGAGGGAGATAAAGGCGTTTTGATTTTTTGAAATGAAAGAATTTTACGGCCGTTTATTTTTTTTGTCCTTTTAACAAGATTTTTTCTCATGAATTTTCCGCTCTTCAACATTCATATACTATAACCAGCAAATCCAAAAGGTGATTTTATGTACAGACACGGCTGGATAATTTTTGCCGTCTGCTTCATTCTTTCAGAACTCATATTCCGCAAAAAAACTGCCATAAATTCCGCTCTTCGGGGCTTTTCCGGCGGCTGCCTCATTTCTCTTGCCTGTTTTTTCCTCGCTCCCGGGACATTTTCCGGAAACCTGCTTCTCACGGGGCTTTTAATGCTTGCGGGCGCGGCGGCAGGAGAATGCCTTGTGCAGATGGGCGCCTGCGGGACGGCTCTCTGGTTCGTTTGCGTCACACTTCTGGTTGCGGGGTTCATTTTCGGACTGCCGTTTATACAGATCGGCGGCGGTTTTCTCCTTTATATGGGCTGTATGCTGGCTCTGCCTGAAAATATTAACGGCCGCGAGAAGATCATAAGCAGAGGTATGGGTGCAATAGGCTTCGTTTTCATCACGGTTTTGGGGTTTTTATAAGGTTTTGCGAAAACATGTGCCTGTGATTGAAAAATCCTGAAAATACTGGTATAATAAATTATTACGTATTATCATAGGGCGAGTGTGTGCAGATGCTTGGAAAACGCCCTGATAATTTTCATGTTTTAAAATATATTTTTGGATAATCCTATTTTTATAATTTTTTATAATTAGCAAAAGGAGCTGGTAAGTTTGGCACATCTTTCAACAAACAAAGAAGAAATAAAAACCGCTATAGTCGAGTTTATCAAGAATTTCCACAGAAAGCCCGTTGAGTCGGCAACCACCGAGGAAAAGTATCAGGCGACGGTTTACGCCCTGAGAAATATCATCATGGACAAGTGGAGCAAAACTCATGACGAATACTACGAGAAGGATGTTAAAATCGTGTATTACCTTTCCATGGAATTCCTTATGGGAAGATTTTTCGGCAACAGCATCCTGAATCTCAAAATATTTGACGAAGTCAAAGAGGCTCTGGACGAGCTGGATATAGACTATAACGCCCTGGAAGAGGCGGAGCCCGATCCCGGTCTGGGAAACGGCGGTCTGGGACGTCTTGCGGCCTGCTTTCTGGATTCCCTTTCCACAATGGAATATCCCGCTTACGGCTGCGGAATCCGTTACCAGTACGGCATTTTCAGACAGAAGATCGAGGACGGATACCAGGTCGAGTATCCCGACCACTGGCTGAAAAACGGCGATCCCTGGTGCATAAAGCGTAACGAGTACGCCATTGAAGTTAATTTCGGCGGAAATGTCCACGCGGTGAAAAAAGAGGACGGAGAGTACAAATTCGTACAGGAAAACTGTCAGACAGTTATCGCTGTACCCTATGATTATCCTGTTGTGGGCTACGGCTGCAATACAGTAAACACATTGAGACTCTGGGAGGCAAAGCCCAAGCACAGACTGGACCTGAAGTCCTTCAATGAGGGCAATTACGAGCAGGCTTTGGCGGAGCAGAATCTTGTTGACACAATGACCAACGTGCTCTATCCCGCTGACGACCATTATCAGGGCAAGGAGCTTCGTCTGCGCCAGCAGTATTTCTTTGTTTCCGCAACGGTTCAGAGGGCGATTCAGAGATTTAAGAAGAATCATGACGATTTTTCACTGCTCCCCGAGAAGGTGGCGTTCCAGCTCAACGACACTCATCCCGCTATGACTGTGGCGGAGATAATGCGTGTTCTTGTGGACGACAACGATGTGCCCTGGGACCAGGCTTGGGATATAACCAGACAGGTCTGCGCATACACTAACCATACGATTATGTCGGAAGCTCTTGAAAAATGGCCCATGGAGCTGTTTTCCAGACTTCTGCCCAGAATTTACCAGATAGTTGAGGAGATAAACAGAAGATTCTGTCTTGCCCTTATCGAGAGGTTCGGAAACGACCCTGAAAAGATCCGCAATATGGCGATCATCGCTGACGGACAGATTAAAATGGCGTATCTCGCTATCGTGGGAAGCCATTCCGTAAACGGCGTTGCGGCGCTCCACACGGAGATCCTCAAGACCAAGGAGCTTTCGGAGTTTTACGAGATCTATCCCGAAAAATTCAATAACAAGACCAACGGAATCACCCAGAGAAGGTGGCTCCTTCACGCTAACCCCGAGCTGGCAAGCCTTATTACGTCCAAAATCGGAGACGGCTGGATAACGGACCTTGACCAGCTGAGAGGACTGGAGCAGTTTGTGGACGATGAGGATTTCATCAACCAGTTCATGGAGATAAAGGTGCGCAACAAAAAGCGTCTTGCGTCATATATAGCGAGAAAAACGGGAGTTATCGTAAATCCCGATTCCATATTCGACATACAGGTCAAGAGGCTCCACGAGTACAAGAGACAGCTTCTGAACATACTCCACATAATCCACCTGTATTACAAGATAAAGAACGAACCCTGGACCGACATAACGCCCAGAACATTCATATTCGGCGCAAAGGCGGCGGCAGGTTACCAGAGAGCGAAGCTCATAATCAAGCTCATCAACAATGTGGCTGACGTTATCAACAACGATGTGTCCATAGAAGGCAAGATCAAAGTGGTGTTCATGGAAAACTACTGCGTATCCCTTGCGGAGAAGCTTATTCCGGCGGCTGATGTCAGCGAGCAGATTTCCACCGCGGGAAAAGAGGCTTCCGGCACGGGTAATATGAAGTTCATGCTGAACGGAGCCGTTACCATCGGTACCATGGACGGCGCCAATGTTGAGATCTTTGAGGAAGTCGGCAGGGAGAACATATTTATTTTCGGGCTTTCCGCGGACCAGACCCATGCCCTTGCAGTTGGCGGCGGTTACGACCCCTGGGTGCTCTGCAACATGGACCAGGATATAAGGATCGCGCTGAATCAGCTGATAAACGGCACATTCTCAAAGGACGACCCGGAGCTTTTCAGGGATATTTACAATTCACTCCTGAACAGCGATGGTGGAAGAGCCGACGAGTATTTTGTGCTGGCTGATTTTGAGGCATACAGACGTGCCCAGATGGAAGTGGACAAGGCATATAAGGATAAGAAGAAATGGGCGAGAATGGCCCTTATGAATACGGCAAGAAGCGGTAAGTTCTCAAGCGACAGGACTATCCGCCAGTACGCAGACGAGATATGGGGAATAAAGCCCCTTAAAATAGAGGACTAAGGGACTCTGTTTGAGGGCAGTGAATAATGAATAGTGAATAGTGAATAATTGTGGATGAAATCCGCTAAGGCGGATTTGTATTTAAAGTGCCTGCGGCACGGTAAAGCTAAATTCGGCTTCGCCGAGCGAAATTCCTTCGGAGCTAAATTCGCCTTCGGCGAGCGAAATTGCGCAAGCGCAGCTTAAGTGAGAATCCGCTTTGCGGATTCAATTAAAGTGCTTCGCACTGAAACAGGGTATATGCTGGCTGAAATTGCGATTTTCGGCAAGCTTACCCTTAGACGATAACCATCTCAAACATATTACACGGGTCAAGGGATGAAATCCCTTGCGGGTTTTTAGGGCAGAGCCCTAAATGGGGTTCTTAGGGGCAAAGCCCCTGAGCCGCCGGAGGCATAGCCAGAGCCCTAAACCCTCGGAGAGCCGCCGGAGGCAGAGTTATGAAAGAAAAACGTGTGTTTCAATGTAGAAAATGCGGATACAAAACCGCCAAATGGATGGGGAAATGCCCTCAGTGCCAGAGCTGGGACTCCTTTGAAGAGTTTCTGGAGACGAAATCCGACGGAAAGACCGCGCCAAAGGATAAACCTCTGAAATACCAGAAACTGAAAGAGGTGGTCATGAGCGACCAGAGCCGGTTCGTTACGGGCCTTTCCGAGTTCAACCGTGTCACAGGCGGCGGAATAGTCCGTGACTCGGTTACTATAATCACATCTCCTCCCGGAGGCGGCAAATCCACATTAGCCCTTATAATCTCCGCGGAAGCGGCCGCTCAGGGCATACCTGTGCTTTACGCCACAGGCGAGGAAAGCGCCAGCCAGATAAAATCCCGGGCGGACAGGATCATCGGCGACATCCCCGATAAGCTCTGGATCATCTCCGACACATCTCTGGATAACGTCCTTGAGGCCGTGGATAAAACAGCACCGGAAATCATCGTGATCGACAGTATACAGACGTTTTCCTTAAGCGAGTTTTATCCGGCGCGCGCGGGAAATCCCGTTCAGACCATGGAATGCGCCTCACGGCTCCAGTCAATGGCAAAAAACGCCGAAAACCCCAAGGCCGTCATCATAATCGGCCAGATGAACAAATCCGATGAGCTTGCGGGTCTCCGCGCTCTGGAGCATCTTGTGGATACGGTGCTTTATATCGAAGGCAGTTCGGACAGCGAGCTGAGGAGTATTTTCGCCGCGAAAAACCGCTTCGGTTCCACAGGCGAAATGGGATTTTTCAACATGACTGAGCGCGGACTGGAATCCATCGATAACCCGTCGGAGTATTTCATCACCAAACGCCGGAAAGGCGAGGAGGTATCCGGCTCGGCGATAACCGTCGTGCGGGAAGGCCTGAGACCCATTATCGTGGAGATAGAAAGTCTGGTCTCGGAATCATTCATGCCGTACCCTACAAGGATCGGCGATTCTCTGAGGCGCGACCAGCTGAACACTCTGGTGTCCATTATGGAGCAGAGAGGCGGAATTCGGCTCAGCGACAAGAACATCGTTATTAAGACCATGGGCGGGATCCGGCTTAGAGAACCTTCCGTGAACTTAGCGGTCATAATGAGCATAATTTCGTCGGTTTATAACATTCCGATCGATTCGGACACGGCTTTTATCGCCGATGTGGGACTTACGGGAGAGCTGAAAAAGGTGCCTTCCGTTGAGGCTCGTGTGAAGGAGCTTGCCCGCATGGGCTTCAAACGGGTGTATACCGCCGAGGACGCCGTAAAAGGCGAGATTCCCGAAATACAGGCGCTCCGTTTCAGAAGTCTGGGTCAGGTAATAGAGGATGTTTTCGGCAGAAACTGAATAGAGAATATAACGTACACTTTTTGCGGGTGTGCGTTTTTTTTATTACCGGAAAACATAAAAAATGGATACTGATTTTTTAATCAGCATCCGAATGTAATTATAGTCATTTGAAATTCACTTTTTTATTGGGGTTGCCTGAAACAAACCGTGTCTGTTGCAGTAGGCGAACAGCTTTCGCACACGGCTGATCTTGAATCTCGCCTCGGCATCTCCTTCGGGATACAGCTTGACAAACTGAACCCCGTTATCCGAAACAGCGGCGAGAAAGGAAATGTAATGCTCTTTTGTCATGGGATGGTCAACGGTGACATAATACTCGTCCTCGGAGATTTCCGAGTGTATGAAATGCTCCGGATCCTCAGCCTCGGCCTCGGCAGGAAGCAGAGTTATTCCGCAGCAACTGATTACGGCTTCGCCGATAGTCCGAACCACGTTTCCGCAGACCGGACAGACGTAAAATTTGCCTTTTGCCATGTTGGAGGACTGGTTTCCGTTGCGGATATCCTCGCCGCTGAGCAGCTCTATCACGGAAATATCCAGAGCCTTCGCAAGAGGTTCAAGCAGACTTATGTCCGGAAACCCCTGGCCGGTCTCCCATTTGCTGACCGCTTTGCCGCTGACATGGATTTTTGCGGCAAGCTCCTCCTGGGTCATTTTTTTGCTTTCCCTCAGCCTGCGTATGACGGCGCCTGTAACATATCTGTCCATAAAATTCGCCTCCTTATGAAGCAATGATACCACGGCGGCGGCAGGGAAGCTACCTACGCTTCGTGGAGTTTCCTGCGCCCGTGAAGCTTCATTTCAGCTTATACCATTTCGTTCCATTAAAACATTCTTTGGGAAATCTTTCTGCTCCGGTAATTTCTTCGAGGTTTCCGCAGTCTTCAAAAACGCCCTTTCCAATGGAAGAAACGCTATCGGGAATTACGATCTCCCGCAGACTGCCGCATCCTGCAAATGCTCCGTCCTCAATGGAGATAACTCCTTCGGGAATTTTGTAAGAGGTTTCGTTTTTTCCGGCAGGATATGCGATTAAACGGGTCATGTCACGGCTGAAAAGCACTCCGCCGGCTGAGACAAAATGAGGGTTTTTGGCGTCAGCGGTTATTGAAACCAGGTCCTCGCAGAATGAAAATGCGAATTCATAGATGGCTTCTGCGCTTTTTGGGATCACTATTTCTCTTATGCCTGAAACACCCAGAAATCCGAAGATTCCAATGGCTGAAACGCCCTCGGGTACCCTGTATACTCCGTCCGTTATATAGGTGCGAGGTGAACAGCTTCCCGCGTTTTCTCCGAACATAAGCCTGGACTGGTCCAGGTAATCGCTGAAATATTTTGTCTCTCTGAAGAGATTAATGTCGAATCTGTCTCCTCCCGCGATCATTCCAAGGCTCGCGCATCCGCCGAAGGCGTCCTTTCCTATGGCTGAAACCCTTTCGGGAATGGAGACCGCCTCCAGACTTGAGCATCCCCAGAAGGCGTCATCTTCGATCTTATCAATTCCTTCCGGAATGTTTGCTTCTTTGAGCTCCGGGCACTTAGCAAAGGCTCCTTTGCCCATGTATACGGCCTTTTTGGGAAGTACGACGCTTTTAAGGTTCAAGCATCCGGAGAATGTTCTTTCGCCAATGCGGTCAACGCCTTTTGGAATGGCAATTTCTCTCAGAGACGAGCATCCCTCAAAGGCGCGAATGCCTATAAATTTAACTTTCTCGGGGACAGAGATCTCCTTAAGACTTAAGCAGTATTCGAAGGCAAAATTTCCTATGGAGGAAAGATTTTCCGGAAGATGGATCTTTTCCATTGCGGAGCATCCGAAAAATGCGGTATCTCCGATGGAAACGGCGCTTTCCGGAATAAAAACGCTTTTAATGCCCGAACAATTATAAAACAAACCGGTCTCTATGGATGAAATGCCGTCGGGTATATTTATATCCTCAAGACCTGCGCATCCCTCAAAGGCGTAAGCGTCAATGCGGTCGGCGCTTTCTGGAATATGGATTTTCGTAAGGCTTGAGCAGTTTGAAAACGCGCTCCAGCCGATTCGGGTGACGGATTCAGGAATTTCAATGTTTTTCAGGCTTGAGCATCCTTCGAACAGATGTTCGTCTATTAAAGAAAGGCCTTTGGGAAGATTAATGCTTTCTAATCCCGTACAGCTTCGGAAAGCTCTTTTCCCAATGAAAGTTACGCTTTCGGGGAGACTTATCTCCTTGATACCCGTACAGCCTTTGAAGGCGTAAGCGGCTATGGTGGTGACGCTTTCGGGAATGGTGATTTTTTCTATGTGTATGCAGTCGTAAAAAACACCGTAGCCGATCTCCCGCACTCCATCGGGGATAACCGTTTCCGGGTCCTTTCCCTTATATTCCGCAAGCACGCCGTTTTTTATTATAAAGTCAGATTTTGACATGATAATTCTCCTTGGAGTCTATTGATTTTCCGCCCATTTTGTACCTTCAAAGCAATCCGCTTCGAATCTCTCCGCGCCGGTGATTTCGCTGAGGTTTTCGCACTCGTCAAAAGCGAAATCCCCGATTTCAGCGAGACTTTCCGGCAGAGTGACGCTCACGAGGTTTTCGCATCCGGAAAAGGCCCATTCGCCGATTTTTTCCACGCCTTCGGGAACGGTATAATTTTCGTCAGGCTTGCCGGCAGGGTAGAGTATGAGCCGGGTTTTGTCCTTGCTGAAAAGCACACCGTCAACAGAGGCGAAAACGGGATTTTCGGCGGAAACGTTTATCTTTCTGAGACCGGTACATCCCAGAAAAGCGCTGTATTCCATGGATTTTACGCTTGCAGGAATGTTAGCGGTTATCAAAGAACTGCTTTCGAATGCGTTGGCTCCGATTTCTGAAACGCCTTCGGGAATGTCAATGTCCGTCAGTCCGCAACTCTGGAAAGCGAAATCACCGATGGTCTTAAGATTTTTGGGAAGCTTTATATCTGTAAGACTTCCGCAACCGGCAAAGGTCCAGTCCTCAATTTTTGTGATACTGTCAGGAATGCTGATCTCCGTCAGACTTTCGCATCCCGCGAAGCATTCCTCGCCTATACAGGTCATACCGTTAGGTATTCTGATACTTTTTAAGGATTCACAGCCTTTGAAGGCTACGTTTCCAATGGATTTAACGCTGTCGGGCAGACTGATCTCTGTCAGACTTTCGCAGAATTCGAATGTGTGTTCGCCGATTTCCGGTATTCCTGCAGGGATGTTGATTTTTTCCAGAGAAGCGCAGCCCCAGATGGCGTATTTCCCAAGATAATTGACGCTTTCGGGGATTTCGAGGCTTTTCAGCGCGCTGCATCCGCCGAAGGCTTCGTCACCGATAAAGGTGAGGCTTTCGGGCAGTTTGATCTCCGGCAGGATGGTGCATCCCGAAAATGCGCCTTTGCGGATCACCGTGACACCGTCGGGAATGGTTATGCGCTTTGTTTTGGCGCAGTTGAGGAATGCGAATTCGTCGATTTCCGTAATGCCCGGCGGAACAGCTACATTGGCCGCCAGACTTTTGTATTTTTTCAGGATATTGCCTTCGATGGTGAAGGTTTTCAGCTTGTTTTCATAGTTTTTGACTGCCGCGTCAATGTCTACGGGCTTCCCGCAATGAGGGCAGCTTTTTTGTGTATCTTCAGCCTGAAAAATAGTGGTGCATTCAGGGCATAAAGCGTATTTTGACATGAGATTTCCTCCTTGTTATCAGGTTGGTTTTTGATGATTTTATTTTACAATAATAAGGAAAAGGAATCAAGGCGCGATGAAGCGCCCTGCGGGCGTAATGAAGTTTGCTTCGCTAATGAAGGAATGAAGTCGGGCTTTCAGCCCTAATGAAGCCGCCCTCTGTGAGGGCTAATTATGGTTAGAATCCGACAAGCGGATTCAATAAAGTGCTTCGCACCGGCACCGTAAAGGTGCAGCTAAATTCGCCTTCGGCGAGCTAAATTGCGCAAGCGCAGCTAAGGTGGGAATCCGCCTGAAGTCGGATTCAATAAAATGCCTGCGGCACAATTCAGAAGCCTCGTGAGATTCCGAAAGTGAGAAGCTCACGTATATCCAATAACCATCCCAA
>JAFWDD010000009.1 GCA_017534115.1 Bacillota bacterium
TCACAACGGCCCCATAGCTTTGAGATACTCAAGAGGAACATACAAGGATATGGAATATCCTCTGGATGAAATAAAATACGGCAAATGGCAGGTTTTGGAAAAAGGCGAAGATTTTGCGGTAGTATTTGAAGGCTCAATGGCTCAGACGGCTTTGAATGTATATAATAAACTCGCCGAAAAAGGTTTTAAACCGGAGCTGATAGACGCGAGATTTATCAAACCTGTGGATGAGGAAATGATAAATTCATTCAGAGGGAAATTTGATTATATATTCGTGATCGAAGATAATGTAAAGCATGGGGGACTGACTTCCATGATAGAGGATTTCATGTCCGAAAACGAAATTTATGATGTGAAAATAAAGGGATTCACGATTCCCGATAAATTTATAGAACACGGAAGTGTAGACGAGCTTTTCGCGCGATACGGGCTGGATGCCGAAAGCATATGCGAAAAAATCGAAGAAACAGTAAAAGCATTGGATTGATAAATAATGGCGAAAGAAAGATTGGATGTAGTCCTTGTGAAAAAAGGTCTTGCTTCTTCCAGAGAGCTGGCGAAAGCCTACATAATGGAAGGAAAGGTTTTTGTAAATGACCAGAAGGAAGACAAAGCCGGCAAGCAGGTTTCCGAGGATGCATAATCGAAGTAAAAGGCGAAAAAATGAAATACGTAAGCCGGGGCGGATATAAGCTTGAAAAGGCAGTCTCGGAATTTTCCCTGAATCTTGATGGGAAGACCTGCATAGATGTGGGAGCATCCACAGGAGGTTTTACGGACTGTATGCTGCAGAATAACGCGGCAAAGGTTTTCTCCGTGGATGTGGGATACGGACAATTTGCGTGGAAGCTGAGATGCGACGAAAGGGTAGTTGTTTTCGAAAAAACGAATATCAGGTATCTGGAGCAGGAAAAGCTTGGCGAAAAATGCGATTTTGCTTCCATAGACGTGTCCTTTATATCCCTTACAAAGGTAATTGGACCGGTTTTGAACCTGCTTAAAGACGACGGAGAAATAGTCGCTTTAATAAAACCGCAGTTTGAGACGGGAAAGGAAAAAGTAGGCAAAAAAGGAGTTGTAAAGGAAAAATCCACACACATTGAGGTTATGGAAAAAATAACGGATTTCGCATTTGAAAACGATCTTATTGTAAAAGGCCTGAGCTTTTCGCCCATAAAGGGTCCGGAAGGCAATATAGAGTACCTAATATATATGGGAAAAGATGGCGAAGGAATGACAAAAGAGGAAGCTCACCAAAGGATTTTGGATATGGCTGAGAAATCCCATTTGGAGTTAAAGGGGTGATATAATTGAAAAAAATAGGAATCATTCCTAATTTTGATACGGATCCTGAATTAAAGGATACAAAAAAAATACTGGAATATATAAAATCAATAGACTGTGAACCGGTTATGGCAAACCCGGCGGCTTCAATGCTTGGCAGCGAAAAAGCCGTAGACACGGAGGAATTATTTAAATCATCCGATTTTATTGTTGTACTGGGAGGAGACGGCACTCTGCTCAAAGCGGCTGAAAAAGCGTCCATTTATGACAAGCCCATACTGGGAATCAATTTCGGCACAATGGGATTCCTTACGGATTCCGAAAAGGCCGGAGCCGAGGAGTCTATTTTAAAGGCTGTCAACGGACAGTGCTGCATAGAAAAGAGAATAATGCTTTCCGGCTCTTTGTGCAAGCAGGGAATAACGGAGGAACATTACGCGCTCAATGATATATGCTTTTCAAGGGGCGTATTTGCCACAATGACAAAAATGACCCTGTATATTAACGGAGAATATCTTGAGTCTTTCAGAGGCGACGGAGTTATCATATGCACGCCTACGGGCTCCACGGCATACAATCTTTCTGCGGGAGGACCCATTATAAAGCCGAATACGGATGTGGTCGTCATAACTCCCATATGCACCCATACTTTGAATAATAGAAGTATTGTAGTGCCATCTGAGGATGTTATTACCATAGAGATAGACGAAGGACTTAAAAGCGACGTGCTTCTGGCCATGGATGGAAAGGTTCAGTCCACTCTTAAGGCCAAAGACAGGGTCACAATAACTAAGTCACCCTATAAGGCGTCAATTATAAAAACAAACGGGTATGGATTTTATGAAGTTTTAAGGATGAAGATTGAGGGAAAGGAAAGTTGACCTATGAAATTAGCAAGACACAGTAAAATTCTTGAAATAATCGAAACAAATGATATTGAGACACAAGGCGAGCTTGCCGCTAAATTGAAAGAAGCCGGTTTTGACGTAACCCAGGCAACTGTTTCAAGAGATATAAGAGAGCTCAAGCTCACAAAAATCTCCAACGGCAAGGGCAGTCAGAAATATTCCGCAATGTCCGGCATAGACGCAGAAGCTTCGGAAAGACTCATAAGAGTTTTCAAGGAAGCTGTTGTTAAAATGGACTTTTCGGAAAACATTATAGTTATAAAAACTCTGGAAGGTATGGGCATGGCGGTAGCTGTTGCTCTTGACAATATGCAGAATGATGAAATAGTCGGCACAATTGCAGGCGACAACACTGTATTCTGCGTTGTAAGGAGCCATCACCAGTCTACTGGACTTATTGAAAGACTTTACAAAATAATTCGTTCAGAGTAATATTTGTTTCCTAAGGAGTGTTATTTATGTTGGAATACATAAATATAAAAAATGTTGCCTTAATAGACGAAGCGGAAATATGTTTCGGAGAAGGCTTGAACATCATAACCGGAGAAACCGGAGCGGGAAAATCCATGCTTATTGATTCCGTTAATTTTGCTCTCGGCGGCAAGGCGGATAAAAGCTTTGTACGTGAAGGCGCGGAAAAAGCAATGGTGGAGCTGTGTTTTTCAAGCGAAAATGAAGATGTTCGAAAGTTTCTGTTGGAAAATGACATTCCTGAGGACGAAAACATACTTATAACCAGAAGTCTGAACGATAAAGGAAGAAGCGTAAACAAAATAAACGGCGTATCCGTTACAGTATCTATGCTTAAGGAGATTTCAGAAGGACTTATAGACATTCACGGACAGCATGAACACCAGTCTCTTATCAACTCAGACAGGCAGAGACAGATACTGGACAAGTTCTGCGGAGAGAACTTTGCCTCTGTATTCCGGACATTTTCGGAAAAGTACAGCAGGCTTCTCAAGGTTGAAGATCAGCTTGAAAATCTGCAAAGCGCAGATATGGAACAAAGACTGGACTTTATCGGATTTCAGATTAATGAAATAGAATCGGCAAATTTAAAGGAGAAGGAAGACGAAATTCTGTCCGACAGAAAAAAGATTCTTCAAAACGCGAAAAAGCTGACTAATTCGTTTGGAGAAACCATAGAAATTCTTTATGACGGCAGAGAAAATGTTTCCGACAAACTGGAAAAAGCTCTTTCATTGCTGGAGGATATAAAGAATATAGACTCCAGCCTCACAGAAAGCTATGAAGCTGTGGAAAGAGCATCCATCGAAATATCCGAGACCATGTATTCTCTGAAGGATTATTTCAGAGGACTGGATCTGAATCCGGACGAGCTTTATGCGGTGGATGAAAGGCTGAATCAGATTTTTGTGCTGAAAAGAAAATATGGAAAGACCATAGATGATATTTTCGAAAAGCTCAATGCTCTGAAAAAAGAAAAGGAAGAAATAGAAAACAGCCGTGAAAACATAAATTGTCTGAAAAATGAGCAGGAAAAGCTTATAAAGGAAACGGAAAGTCTTGCGGATGAAATTTCGGATATGCGTATTAAAACGGCAAAGAACCTTGAAGGCAAAATAGAAAAAGAGCTTAAGAGCCTTGAAATGAAGAATGCCGTTTTCAAAATAAAAGTTGACAGAAAAGAAAATATAACGTCAAAAGGACGGGACGATATAGAGTTTCTGATTTCACCCAATCTGGGAGAAACGGAAAAGCCTCTGGCTAAAATAGCTTCCGGCGGAGAGATTTCCAGAGTCATGCTTGCCCTGAAAAATGTCCTTTCCTCGGAGGATGACATAGATACGTTTATTTTCGATGAGATAGACACCGGAGTCAGCGGACGTACGGCCCAGAAGGTTGCGGAAAAAATGAACAGCATAAGCGGGAATAAGCAGGTTCTGTGCATAACTCATCTTCCTCAGATCGCCGCTATGGCGGATAAGCATTTCCTTATTGAAAAAGAGGTTGAGGGAGAAAAAACTCTGACAAGAGTTAAAGATCTTGACAGAAAAGGCTCAGTGAATGAACTTGCGCGGCTTATGGGAGGCGCAGAAATAACGGAAGTTATTATGAATTCTGCGGAAGAGGTTAAAAGCCAGGCGGAAAACATAAAGAAATCCAAGGCATAATTTTCGGTTATCAGTAATGGAAATCTTATACATAAATCTGATTTGCGAGGTATATGACTTTACGGATAGAGGTTTTTGGATTATAATAAAAATAAGAGAATGAAATTATTGCGGTTTTAGATTTAGGAGGATAGATTAAAATGATTCAGATTATTGCAGGTGAAAAGGGTCAGGGAAAAACAAAAAGACTTCTTGATATGGCTAATGAGGCCGGAAAGGTAGCAGACGGAAATATAGTTTTTATCGATGACGATAAAAGACATATGTTTGATTTGAGTTATAATATCCGTTTTGTTGAGACTTCTTCTTTCATAATGGACGACCATAGAATGTTCTATGGCTTCATCAGAGGTATCCTTTCTCAGGACAGCGATATTGAGAAGATTTTTATAGATGGTATCAATAACATTATAAAGAAGATAACGCTTGAGGACTTTCTCAATTTCATACAAGAGCTTGAAAAGGTTTCTGTTGAATACGATGTAGACTTTATAATGATTATCAGCATAAAGGTTGAAGACCTGCCCGAAAGTGTTAAGAAGTATTTGATCTAAGGGTATGGGAAATTTTTTTTACAGAAAATATTCAGAGTACTTAAAGGAGGTTTACGGAGAAAAGGTTTACAAAATTCCTGTAAACCTTCCTGTTTTATGTCCGAACAGAGTTGAAGGATCTGGACCCTGCGCGTTTTGCGGAGATGTGGCAACCGGATTTGAAAGCCTTTCCAATCAGCTTTCTGTTTCCCGGCAGATTCAGACTAACATGGAATATATCGGAAAAAGGTATAAGGCGGAAAAATTTATCGTGTATTTCCAGAACTTTACCAATACCTATATGCCATTGGAAGAATTCGAAACCTACATGAATCAGGCTGATTTGCCCAATGTTGCAGGTATTTCCGTTTCTACTCGTCCTGACTGCATAAGAGCAGAATATCTGGATGTACTGGATAATATCCGGAAGGAAAAAGGCTTTGATATTACCGTTGAGCTGGGACTTCAGACCGTAAACTATAAGGTTCTTAATAAAATCAACCGTATGCATACCCTCGGAGAGTATATAGACGCTCATCTTATGGTAAAGAAATACGGTTTCAAGGTATGCACGCACATGATGCTTAATCTTCCCGGAACGGATATTGATGACGCCATAGAGGGAGCCAAAATTCTTTCTGCGATGAAAACGGATTTTGTAAAGCTGCATTCTCTGTATATACTCAAAGGTACTCCTTTCGAAAAGGACTATTTGTCCGGGGATTTGGAGGTTTGCTCATTTGAGGAATATACGGAAAGAGTTATTGCTTTCCTGGAGCATTTAGACCCCGATACGGTTGTGGAGAGGCTTTTTGGGCGCGCGCCGAAGGAAAAATCTGTTTTTGAGAACTGGGGACACAGCTGGAGAAAGCTGCAGGGTATTCTGGAACAGAAAATGTTTGAAGAAGGCAGTTTTCAGGGAAAACAATACAATTATCTTAACGGAAAAGCAGTCAAAAAGTTTTTCCAAAATGATTGAAATTATATATACAGGCGGGAGTAAAATTCTGCCTGTTTTTTAGGTTTGTATTTTGAAAAACCCGCGATATTCAGCGCAAAATTAATCTGTATTGAAATTTTTGTTATATTTTTTATGAAAAACAAAAAAGGGGTCGGAAAAAAAGTTTTATAAAATTTGTATAAAGTAATTGACAAGTAAAACATAAATTGATAAAATTAATCCTTTGCTTTATTTTAGAATGTATGTTATAATGTACATAGTTATAATAAATTCCTAAAGAGAAATGAGGTGAGGGAATGTTTGTTGTTGGCGATAGAGTTGTATATCCCATGTACGGCGCGGGAGAAATAGAAGATATAGAGACTAAGGAAATAGACGGCGAAGAGAAAGATTATTACGTCATAAATATACCGAACGGAAGCTTGAAAATCCGCATATCCGTAACGAAAGCTCCGTCTCTTGGGCTCAGATATGTAAACGATATAGATTTTATAGAGAAGTCGATGAGAGATGTTTCCCTGACGCCCGTTGAAATGCACGATAACTGGAATCAGAGATATAAAACAAACATGGAAAAAATGAAAACAGGAAAGCTCACAGAGGTTGCCACTGTTGTGAGAAATCTTCTTGTGCGGGAAAATGAGAAAGGTCTTTCCGGCGCCGAGAAGAAGATGCTCAATAACGCCCGCCAGATTGTCATCAGCGAGATCGTATACGCTCAGGACAATATGGAAAAGGACGCGGCCGAAAAATTCATGTCGGAGGCTTTGTTTTCAAAATAAGTACATGGTTTATATAGAGAAAAATTTAATAAGATAGGAGGGAGGTGCGTTAAGCATGTCTAAGCTCTTTCGGGGCGTATTAAGTTTTATTATGGCTTTGATAGCCTACGGTATTGTATATGTAGTTTTTCACATATTCCCCTTTGAGCTTGAGAGATTGAATTATGACATTGTTTGGTTTGGCATTCCTGTAATAGTAGGTATCATATTTTATATATTCTTTTCATCATCCATAACAAATAAATTCTTTGAAGGTTTGTCAAAAACAGTGGAAAATATCAGCAAAATAAATTCTAAGGAGCTTTTATCCGGAGTAATCGGTGTAGTAATTGGTTTGGGAATAGCGAATCTTCTCGGTCTCGCATTTCACGGTCTGGGTATTGTAGGCACAGTAATCGTTATACTTTTAAATATTATTTTCGGATATGTAGGATATAAGGTCGCCACCGCCAAAAAGGACGATATGAACTTTAATATCCTCAAGGAGAGAACAAAAAAAGCCGCTCAGCCGGCTGTACGGAGCAAAATCCTTGATACAAGCGTAATCATTGACGGGAGGATCAAGGATATTCTTGAAACAGGCTTTGTTGAAGGCAAAATTATCATTCCCAACTTTGTTCTTGACGAACTAAGGCATATTGCCGACTCGGCGGATTCCATGAGAAGGAACCGTGGGCGTCAGGGACTGGATATTCTGAAAGAAATTCGGAATAATCCTCATAATACAGTAGAAATAGTTGATTTTAATACCGATGATGATCTGGAGGTAGATGTAAAGCTTCTTAAAATGGGGGAAAAACTGGATGCGTTTGTGGTTACCAACGATTTTAATTTGAATAAAGTCGCAGAGGTTCACGGGGTCAGAATTCTCAATATAAATGACCTTGCCAACGCTATCAAACCCATAGTCTTACCAGGAGAAGAGATGAAAATCACTATTGTGAAATCCGGAAAAGAGGCAGGACAGGGTGTTGCCTATCTTAATGACGGAACCATGATTGTGGCGGAAGGCGGAGAAAAGCATATAGGCGAAGAAATGAATGTTGTCGTAACAAGCGTTCTTCAGACCTCTGCCGGCAGAATGATTTTCACAAAACTTCTTGCTTATGATTAACGGCAGGACAAAAATTTCAGAGTATAAAACGGTACAGCGGTTGTTGTGCCGTTTTTTTGTATTATATGTATTATAAATGAATTTTATGCAGTTTTTGTATTGTATTCATTATCCGGATGTGGTAAAATGGCTTCGTAAAAATTTTGTTAAAACGACAGGGGATAAGAAAATGTTTGAGAATTACGCAGGGGATAGTATGATTTTGACAGAAAGACAGGGTGATTTCTGTTCTTTTTCAGTGTCTGAATTTAATTTAAGTTAATTGCACCGTTACCAATGGTCTTATTTGGTACGGTGTTTTTATTTTGTAAAAAATTTAAGAAAGAAGGAAAGAAATTTTATGAAGAAAAAATTTTTGGCTGTGATTCTTTCCGCTGTGATGTTTGCGGGAATAGTTCCAGTATCTGCCTATGCGGAAGAATCCACGTTACAGCAGGTCGTTCAACTTGCGGAAGACGTCTCAGCGGCGAACCAGCCTGACGCACAGGTGTTGAATTCGGATGGCATACTGCTCCGGCAGGAGTCGAGCGCCGGTTCTGTAGGTACATTTTCTTTAAACAGCCTGTATACGAAGCTGCTGGACGGAATTATCAGCACAGCATCCAAAAAAATCGGAACGGCCGCTGCCGATTTTGGAATTGAACATTTCTTACTGCCGGTTGTGGACTATTTTATCGGGCTTCCCGAAGAAGAGCAGCCTGAGGATCCCAATGTCAAAGAGATCCTTCAGGATCTGGACAAGATCTCGGCACAGCTGGAACTCGTTTTAGCGAACCAGGATAAGATGATGGACGACCTGAGCGATATATCGCATATGGTCGAATGCGAACAGCTCAATACTGTTCTTAATAACTTCCAGCAGCTGAAGAATGGCAAAGTTGCACCCCAAGTTATCTATGACTCGATAAAAAGAGAGGAGAATAACACGGCTCTTTCTGACGAAGATCGTAGTGATCTTATAAAGAGTATTCTATTGGGTGCTGTGGGTCTCGGTACGGATATTCAGGTATACAACCGCACTGACCTTGCATTTGACAACTATACCTATCAGCTCGGACAGGCCATCATCGGACCTTACCGCGTCACACTTAAAACCGATTCAACCGTCAAAAATGAGTCCGGTAACATCTTCTGGATCCTCTATGAATTGGAACGCAGAGAGGTCGACTGGGAATTTATGGCGGATGAAGAAAGGGCAACCTTCCATGCGGATCTTATGAGCCAGTATATGATCGCTGCGTTACTGGACATACAGTCTATGGACGCCAGAATCGCGGCAATCGAAAAATATAATGCCAATCGTGATAAGGATAAAGATCCCCTTGTGAGCGACAGCCCCGTAAGGGAAATGCGGGATCAGCTTCTGAAACAGATGGAACAGGTCAGCAAGCTTGCTAAGCAGTGGGATGTCCAGCCCCATGATTACAGTTTCTTCTGGGTTCCCGGCCATGAGATCAAGATTATGTCCTATGTTAAGTGCGGCAGTTTCTATGAAAAGCATCAGGCAAATGACGCTGCCGGAATTGACAGTAATCTCGCTTTGGATGACCCGAATTCATACTTCAGCGAATATATGCAGTATGATGATTCCCATCCGCTGATGGAAGGGCAAAAACTGGCTGATCTGTATAAATTTGCGTCAAAGTCCGGCAGGCTGAAATCTTACTATACAGGGGACCATGCCGATCAGGGTTTTTGGAAGTGGCTTTGCGCAGAGGGCAATATCCAGATCGATCCTAAGGTGGATACCATGAGAGCGCTGTGTGCGCCGATCGGCCGGGATGCGTCCCAGACATACGGCATGCAGTATAGCTATGACTATAGTATGTATGAAAGACTTTACTACATTGCTTTCGCTCCCCATTGGTATGCGGCCCAGGATGAAAAGTATTATGATCAATGGGCTACCGTGCTGAGTTACGGGGAACGAAGGCATGATTATTGGGGAATTTTAACTCCGAAATATGAGTATGATTCCAGCGAGCTTGACAAATTCAACTTTATGATCATCGGTGCCGTGGCAAACTATGGGGGAACAGAAACAGTCCTGACAGAAATCGAGATTTCATCAGATCCCGCAAAAACAACTTATAAACCGGGCGAAACCTTCGATCCGGCGGGAATGGTCGTAACAGCGAAATACAGTGACGGCACAGAGAGAGGAATTACCGATTTCACAGTAACTCCCGACGAACCTCTCACAAAACAGGATGCAATAGTTACAATAAGTTATACCGAAAATGGCAAGACAAAGACAGCGGAGATCCCTATAACTGTTAAAGAGTCTTCCGGAAAAGGGTCTTCCGGAGGCGGCGGACGTTCCGGCAAAGTAAGCTATACTCTTACATACGATACAAACGGCGGTTCGGAAATCAAGGCTGAAATCTGCAGCGTGGGCGACAATATAACCCTTGACAAAACACCGGAAAAAGAAGGATATACATTCACAGGCTGGTATGGGGACAAAGAACTCACACAGAAAATAACGAGCGTTGTTATGAACAGCTCAAAAACTGTTTACGCTGGCTGGGACAACGGCGAACAGCCCGTAATTCCCGATAATCCTGAAACACCCGATGAAAACGCTCCTTTAATGGTAATCAGAATCGACGACACAAAATATCAGCTGAACGGCAAAAATATGGAATTGGATTCCGCTCCTTTCATAGATGAAAACGACAGAACTATGCTTCCCGTAAGGGTTGTTGCAAACGCTTTGGGAATTTCCGACGCTGACATTGTATGGGATGACAACACAAAGACAGCCTCTTTCACAAGACCTGACGGAAAGGTTGTTTCCTGCACAGTCGGTTCAAATATCATCAAAATCGGAGATGAGGAAGTTGAAATCGACACAGCTCCTGTAATCAGAAATGACAGGATTTATCTTCCTATGAGAGCGCTCTTCAATGCATTCAATGTATCTGATGATCACATTGCATGGGACGGCGCAGCACGCAAAGTAACAGTTGCAAAAGAGGCTCTTGACGACATTAATGCTCTTACAGAGGTGGCACCCGTTGAAGAAGAACCTGTAGAAGAGGTTCTTGATGAGGAAACACCTGCAGCTGAGACTCCTGTTGAGAAAACACCCGCTGAAGAGGCATAATATTTAATAGAATGCTTGAAGCAAAATATTAATAAATATAGGAAATCAGCTCGGAATAATTCCGGGCTGATTTTTTGTCGCATTTGCCGAATCTTCATAAAAAGGGTATAATGAATATAATCAGATATTCATAAGGAGATATGGGTATGATAAACAATAAAAAATGCGCTGCCGTGATAACGGCGGCAGGTTCGGGAAAGCGTATGGGCTCCGATAGAAAAAAACAATTTATAGTACTTTACGGAAAGCCTGTAATTGCTTATACTTTAGAAAAATTTCAAAATACTGATGAAATTGACGATATTGTCCTTGTCGTTTCTGAAGATGACATTGATTTCTGCCGTAGCGAAATAGTAGTGAAATATGGCTTTTCAAAGGTCAGAGAAATTCTTGCCGGCGGAGCCGAAAGACAGGAATCCGTTTATAAGGGTGTTGTTGCAGCGGCAAAGCTGGGAGAAATAATTCTCATACATGACGGAGTGCGTCCCTTTGTAAAAAGAGATGAGATCGTTAAAACTGCCGAAGCCGCAGACGAAAAAGGCGCCGCGATTCTTGCGGTGAAGGTGAAGGATAGCCTCAGAAGCTTTGATGGTACTGAATCCAAATTTGTCCCCAGGGAAAATATGTGGCTGGTTCAGACTCCGCAGTCATTCAGGCGGGATATAATAGTAAACGCCCACAAAAAAGCGGCAGAGGATGGATTTTCAGGCACGGACGATGCTGTTTTGGCTGAAAGAATGGGATGTAACATATATCTTGTTGAGGGAAGTTATGAAAACATAAAAATTACCACGCCGGAAGACCTTGTTTTTTCGGAAGCGATTTTGAAAAAGGAACAGGAGATTGAAAATGAAGAAAGTTGAGATATACACAGACGGAGCCTGCTCAGGAAACCCGGGAAAAGGCGGATGGGGCGCTGTGTTGATATATAAAGGCATACGGAAGGAACTTTCCGCCGGATACGAAAACACAACCAACAACAGAATGGAGTTAATGGCGGCGATTGAAGGCCTTTCAGCACTTAAAGAATCCTGTCAGGTTGATTTGTACAGCGATTCAAAATACCTTGTGGACGCAATAGAAAAAGGTTGGGTAGACAAGTGGATGGCTAACAACTGGATGCGGGAAAGAAATAAACCTGCATTGAATGCTGACCTCTGGAAAAAGCTTGTGGCCTTGCTTGATAAGCATGATGTTAAATTCATATGGGTGAAGGGTCATGCCCAGACGGAGGAAAATAACCGATGTGACCAGCTTGCAAGGACTGCCGCACAGGGTGACGATCTACTGAAAGACACGGAATATAAGTGATTTTTGTCGATATATGTTTGTTGACATGGTTTATAAATTGTGTTACTCTAAATTCCGCTAAGATTGTATTTGTTTAGGAGGTTAAACATGAAAAAAGGTACTGTAAAATGGTTTAATGCGGAGAAAGGATACGGATTTATTACTGTTCCCGGAGAGAACGATGTTTTTGTTCATTTTTCCGCCATCAATGCAGAAGGCTACAAGACTCTTGAGGAAGGTCAGGAGGTCGAGTTCAACGTAGTCGAAGGCGTTAAAGGACCTCAGGCAGCGAATGTAACACGCTGTTAATTATATTTTAAGTTCATATATGCTTTTTGTATTTGAAATATAAATTATTAGCTGAAACAAAAGTCTTCTTTATGAATAAATTGAGGAGACTTTTTTATTTTTCCCGAATAATAAAAAATATGTTGCAATCTGTATACAATTTGGGAAAAATGATTGATATCAAGCCATAATTGTGATAAACTTATCTATTAGAATAAATTAAGGAAAGAATTGGTATTGGAGAATAAAAAATGAAGCAAAAAAGAGAAGACATTAGGAACGTGGCTATCATCGCACACGTTGACCATGGCAAAACAACATTAGTTGATGAGCTTTTAACACAAAGCGGAACTTTCAGGGAAAATCAGGCCGTTCAGGAGCGTGTAATGGACTCCGGAGACATTGAAAGAGAAAGAGGTATAACCATCTTATCCAAGAATACTTCCGTTCACTATAAAGATTATAAGATAAATATTGTTGACACTCCCGGTCATGCTGATTTTGGCGGAGAGGTTGAGCGTATACTGAAAATGGTAGATGGCGTTGTACTGGTGGTGGATTCTTTTGAAGGACCTATGCCCCAAACAAGATTTGTGCTTAAAAACGCCCTTAATCTGGATCTGCCCGTAGTTGTATGTGTAAACAAGATGGACAGACCGGAGGCAAGACCCGAGGAGGTTACAAACGAGGTCCTTGAGCTTTTCATGGATCTGGAGGCAAATGATGATCAGCTGGATTCTCCTTTTGTATATGCTTCCGCAAGAAACGGCTGGGCATCTCTTTCGCCCGATGAACCCGGCACCAGCATGGAGCCTCTTTTTGATACGATTTTGAACTATATTCCGGCTCCAATGGGAGACCCTGACGGACTTATGCATATGCTTGTATCCACAATAGACTACAACGAATATGTGGGCAGGATCGGCATAGGAAAGGTTGAAAGCGGAATCCTGAAAGAAGGCATGGAAGCGGTTCTTCTGAACATCCACGATCCCGAAAAGAAGAGGAAAGTAAAAATCAGCAAGGTTTTCGTATTCAGAGGACTTTCCAAAGGCGAGGTAAAATCGGCGCAGTACGGAACAATCGTAGCTGTTTCCGGAATAGATGATATCCATATCGGAGACACTCTCTGTGAAGACGAATCCCAGGGGGCTCTTCCTTTTGTTAAGATTTCCGAGCCTACTCTTTCAATGACATTTTCCGTAAACGACAGTCCTTTTGCCGGACAGGAAGGAAAATATGTCACATCCAGACACCTTCGTGACAGGCTTTACAGAGAGCTTAATACAGATGTCAGCTTAAGAGTCGAAGACGGAGACACAACGGAATGCTTCAAGGTTTCCGGGAGAGGTGAGCTTCATCTTTCAATACTTATAGAGACTATGCGCCGTGAGGGTTACGAATTTCAGGTTTCCAAGCCCGAGGTTCTTTTCAAGGAAATTAACGGCAAGAAATATGAGCCCATGGAAAGTGTTACGATTGATGTTGATGACGAATTCACAGGGGCAATTATAGAAAAGCTGGGCAAGAGAAAAGGCGAGATTACAAATATGTTCTCCGGCGCCAGCGGACGTACAAGAATAGAGTTTTACATTCCCGCAAGGGGACTTATCGGATACAGAAGCGAATTCCTTACTGATACAAGAGGAACAGGAATCATAAATTCCGTTTTCTGCGATTACGCTCCCTACAAAGGAGATATTGCAAGCCGTCAGACAGGCTCCCTTGTAGCGTTTGAAACAGGAGAAGCCGTTGCATACGGACTTTTCAATGCTCAGGAAAGAGGAGTAATGTATATTGAGGCAGGAACTAAGGTATATGCCGGCATGATAGTGGGCAAAAACGCCAAAGCCGGAGATATTGAGGTCAATGTCTGCAAGAAGAAACAGCTTACGAACATGAGGGCTTCGGGCTCCGATGACGCACTGAAGCTTATTCCTCCTATGACTCTTACGATTGAGCAGAGTCTGGCGTTTATAGGCGACGACGAACTTCTTGAGGTAACGCCGAAAAGCCTCAGAATGAGGAAAGCTATCCTTGATGCCAGATTAAGGAAGAAAGCTATGTTCGGCAACAAGAATTAAGGTTTTTATTAGTGAAAGGGAAGCAAAATGAGTGAAAACCAGAAACAACTTCCTGATAAAAGCGGGTTTATAAAGCAGGCGTCTATATTGACAGCCGCCAGCCTTTTATCAAGATTTTTAGGATTTTTATACAGACTTCCGCTTACCAGACTAATAGGTGATGAGGGAAACTCAATTTACGCGGCCGGTTATAATATATACAATTTCCTTCTTATATTATCTTCCGCGGGAATCCCTGTAGCAGTGTCAAGGATGGTTTCGGAAAGGCTGGAGAAAAAAGAATATATAAACGCACATCAGGTTTTTAAATCATCTCTTATATTTACGAGTACTTTAGGAACAATATTCATGGTAATACTTTTTGTATTTGCCGGACCCATATCGGAGCTGGTAAAGTCTCCGGAAAGCTTTTACTGTTTGAGGACTCTTGCTCCCACAGTGCTCATAGTTGCGATAATGTCCTGTTTCAGAGGATATTTTCAGGGTATGAATAAAATGATGCCTACGGCAATATCTCAGATTGTAGAGCAGATTTTCAACGCCATATTCAGTGTTGTGCTTGCATATGTATTTGTTAAGCAGAGCGTATCTCTGGGTGCGGCAGGAGGAACAGCCGGAACAGGAATCGGCGCCGCTGCCGGTCTGGGAACAATGATATTCATATATAAGCTTGTGGAGAAGGATCTGGCTTATAGAAGAATGTACAAGAGCCGTGAAACATATGTTGAGACAAAAAGAGAGGTTCTCAAAAAGGTTATATGGACCGCATTCCCCATTATTGCCGGAACAGCGGTATTCAGCATAACAAACTTAATTGATACGAAAATGGTTCTTTCTCTTCTGAATTCTTCAGGAGCATTCACATCTACTGAGGCGCATCAGCTTTACGGACAGCTTTCAGGCAAATATGTTGTTTTATCAACACTGCCCGTATCGATTTCAACGGCAGTAGCCACTGCGGCAGTGCCTAATATAGCGGCTGCGATCGTAAAGGGAGAGAAACGATTAATTGAAAAGAAAATAAATCTGGCATTGAAGATTTCCATGGTTGTATCCATACCTGCGGCAATCGGAATGGGAGTATTGAGCGATCAGATACTGAAACTGCTTTTCCCTACATATCCGGCAGGCGGAGCGCTTATCAAACTTGGTGCGGCTTCTATTATTTTCCTTGCATTGAGCCAGATAAACACTGGTATCCTTCAGGGTATCGGCAAAGTTAAGCTTCCCGTAATAAGCGCCATTGTAGGAGCTCTTCTGAAAATAGCGTTCAATATGATTCTTATCGGAAGACCTTCCATAAATGTAAAAGGCGCCATAATTTCAACCACTATCTGCTACGCGGTAGCTTCCCTCATGAATCTCAGATATGTGGTAAGAGAGACCGGAGTAAAACCGGATATAAACGCCGGAGTTATAAAACCGGCAATAGCCTCAGGAATTATGGGAGTTATCTGCTGGGCATGCTATAAAGGCATATATGCTGCGGTAGGCAGGAACTCCATCAGCACAATAGCCGCTATCCTCATAGCCATAGTAGTTTATGCCGTTCTTGTGGTTGTATTCAGGATTATGGATGAGGATGAAATTTTAACGTTACCTAAAGGAGCTAAAATAAACCGATTGCTAAAGAGAATGAGACTTATTTAAGAAAGAGGACATTATTCTATGAATGAAAAAGCATTAAGAGTTCTGGAATTTAATAAAATAAAAGATAAACTTTCCTCATACGCGGTATCGCCTATGGGGAAAGAACTTGCCCAAAAATTGGAGCCAATGAATTATCTTGAGGATGTAAGGTCTGCCCAGGAAGAAACAACCGCGGCGGCATCCATGATTTTGCGAAAGGGCAATCTGCCTTTAGGCGGGCTTACAGAGGTAAGACCTCAGCTTAAAAGAGTTTCCGTGGGAGGAGTTCTCAACTGCAAAGAGCTTATTACCATCGGCAACTTCCTTTATGTGTGCACAAAAGTTAAAAGCTACGGTAAAAAAGAGTCCAAAGATGATAATTATTCTGTCATCGATGGGCTTTTTGAGCTTGTTCAACCCGTTCCGGAATTGGAAAGAGCAATTAATACCTGCATACTTTCCGATACTGAAATAGCTGATGACGCAACTCCGAAATTGCGTGACATAAGACGTGAAATCAAGCGTTCCAACGATAAAATAAGGGACAGCCTGAACTCAGTAATCAATTCTCCAGCATACAAAAATATGCTTCAGGATAATGTAATCACCATAAGAAACGACAGATACTGCGTTCCCGTAAAGCTGGAATATAAAGGCTCATTTGCAGGTATGGTTCATGACCAGTCGAATTCCGGCTCCACAGTCTTCATAGAGCCGGCTTCTGTAGTGGCTCTTAACAACAAAATACGTGAGCTTAAATCCGAAGAACAGGCAGAAATGGACAGAATACTTGCGTGGCTTTCGGATATGGCCGGAAATAATCTAAATACAATAAACGCGGATCTGGAGATTCTCACAAGACTGGATTTCATATTTGCGAAGGGCGAACTTTCTCTTTCCATGGAAGGAAGCAAGCCGGAATTCAATAAAAACGGAATAATCGATATAAGACGAGGCAGACATCCTCTCCTGAACAGAGATGAGGTTGTTCCCATAGATATAAATTTAGGCGGAGATTTTTCCGCGCTTCTCATAACAGGGCCAAATACAGGTGGTAAAACCGTAGCTTTAAAAACATTGGGTCTTTTCTCGGTAATGGGACAGTCCGGACTTCATATACCTGCGGGAGATAATTCCCGTCTCAGTATGTTTTCGGAAGTTTTTGCGGACATAGGTGATGACCAGAGCATAGAGCAGAGTCTTTCTACATTTTCGGCGCATATGAGCAATATTGTTACTATTCTGGACAGGGCTGATGAAAACTGTCTGGTGCTTCTGGACGAGCTTGGAGCAGGCACCGACCCTACGGAAGGCGCGGCTCTTGCAATAGCAATAATATCTTACCTGATGGAAAGAAAGACAAAAATCGCCGTTACGACTCATTACAGCGAGTTGAAAGTATTCGCTCTTGAAACAGATGGCATTGAAAATGCAAGCTGTGAATTTGATATAGATACATTAAGGCCTACATACAAGCTTTTAATAGGCGTTCCCGGAAAGAGCAACGCTTTCGCAATATCAAAAAGACTTGGGCTTTCAGATAATATAATAGATAAGGCAAAAGAGGTCATAAACAAGGAAGCGGTCCGTTTTGAGGATGTGCTCACAGAGCTTGAAATGTACAGAAAAACTGTCGAGACGGAAAAGGAAAAAGCGGAAGAATACAGACAGCAGACAGAGGATCTGAAAAGAATCTGGAACGCCAGAAAGATATTACAAATAGACAGAAAGAAAGGATTCTGCGGGAAGCTAAGGAAGAAGCCCGTGAAATCATTAAATCCGCGAAAGAAGAGTCAGACCGACTTGTTAAAGAGATAAACAAAGAAGCCCGTCAGAAAGGAAATCGCGAAAGATTGAACGCCGCGAGAAGCGAGCTTAAGGGAAGGCTTGAGGAAGCAAATTCTCAGGTTGCCAGACCTGTATTTACAGGCAGCAAGGAACCTTTAACAGACGCTAAAGCCGGAGACAGAGTTTATATAACCTCATTCGGGCAAAGCGGTGTCGTTATGTCTCCGCCCGATTCTTCAGGAGATGTGTTTGTACAGACCGGAATGATGAAAATGAAAGTACCTCTCAGAGATTTGGTAAAGGATGTTGAGCGTAAGGAAAAGGACGACAATGCCGGAAGAGTTGTTACTAAAGTAAAATCCGGCAAAGCACAGAAAATTTCAACTGAAATTGACTGCAGAGGCCAGCTTGTGGACGAAGGAATCGGAAACATAGACAAATATCTGGATGACGCATATCTTGCTGGACTTAAGAAGGTTACCATAATTCACGGAAAAGGCACGGGAGCCTTAAGAAGCGCGGTACAGCAGTATCTTAGGACAAATCCTCATGTAAAGAGCTTCCGCTACGGAATGTACGGCGAAGGTGAAACTGGTGTAACCATAGTAGAATTGAAATGAGGTATTCTTGTGAAAGAAAAAATACTTGTAGTAGATGACGATAAACATATTTCCGAGCTTATCTGTCTGTATCTTAATAAAGACGGATATGAAACAAAGGAAATAGACGACGGGAATATGGTTTTGGATACATTGAGAAACGGCGATTTCAAGGCGGTAATTCTGGATGTAATGCTTCCGGGCACAGATGGGTTCAATCTTCTTTCGAAAATAAGAAGTTTTTCTGAAATTCCGGTTATAATGCTTACGGCAAGAGGAGAAAATTTTGATAAGATTCTCGGACTTGAAATGGGTGCCGATGATTATATAGTGAAGCCTTTCGATCCAAAGGAAATGGTTGCCCGTCTCCATGCCGTATTAAGGCGTTACGAGAAGAAATCCGATGAAAAGGCAAAGACGGTCAGATATGACAATCTTGAGGTCAATATTTCCAATTACAGCGTAACGTATCACGGCAAAACCCTTGATTTTCCGCCTAAGGAGCTTGAGCTTCTGTATTTTCTTGCGTCTAATCCTAACAGGGTCTATACAAGAGATGAGCTTCTGGACAAGGTCTGGGGATATGACAGAGCTGTAGATTCCAGAACAGTTGACGTTCACGTTAAGAGGATAAGGGAAAAATTTACTGAGGAAGAAAACTGGAAAATAAAAACAGTGCGTTCCGTAGGATATTCATTTTCTGTGTAGGGTGTGATTATTCTGAAAATAAAGTCGCTTTTTAAAAAACAAATACTTTTTTATGTGATTATTATAATAGGGATAACCGTTCTTTTTACGGCCCTTACATCTGTTGTATACAGAAATGATTATATAGCGAGAAAAGAAGAAAGCCTCATTACTCACGGAGAGAATATAAGCAAGGAATATCAGTCGCTGCATAATGGCGGAATTGTGAATTATGAAGCCATACTGTACGAGATCAGGGTTTTGAAAAATACTGATAATGCTGATGTTTTCATTATAGGAAGCGATGGAACGGTTTATATTACCTCCGATGGTTCTGAAAGCAAATGGATTGGCGTTACGGTGACGAATGAGGTGGTTTCGGAAATTCTGAAGGGTAATGTGGTTACTGTGAAGGACGAGAATCTAAATATGTTCTCAGAACCTGTTCTTGCTGTTGGATACCCTATAATCGCGGGTGATAATCTTAACGGCGGCATACTTATGTGTGTTTCCATGCCTGAGATTGAGGAATCCGTAAGCTCGGTGTTTCAGACGGCTTTGAAGTTAATGATAATAGTTTCCATAATCGTTATTTTCCTGCTCTATATATTCACAAGAAGAATCACAAAGCCTCTTGTTGAAATGAACGAAGCGGCTAAAATCATAGCTGACGGAAATTTTGACAAACGAGTGGCGGTATCCGGCGAGGATGAAATAGGACAGCTGGGAGAAAGCTTCAACAATATGGCGGACAGTCTTGAAAAGCAGGAGATACTCAGAAGAAATTTCATTGCCAATGTGTCTCACGACCTGAGAAGTCCGCTTACATCCATTGGCGGATATGTAAACGCAATGCTGGACGGGACGATTCCCGAAGAAAGCTACGGAAAATATCTTGGCATAGTCAGTGAGGAAGTGGACAGACTTTCGAAAATAACCAATGACATTGTTGCGCTGAGCAGCGCCCAGACAAGTCCTTTGGATCTGAATCTGGAGAGATTCGATATAAACGAGCTGATAAGGGATACGGTGCGGTCCTTTGATAAGACAGCCGCTGACAAAAAAATGTACCTGAAATTAATACTTGAAGAGAAAGAGACCTTTGTCCTTGCGGACAGAGATAAAATACAAAGAGTGCTTTACAATCTCCTGGATAACGCATTCAAATTTACTCCTGATGAAGGACAGATAACTGTTGAGATTTCATCTTTGGAAAATCAGAAAGTCCTTGTTTCCGTGGAGGATACGGGAATCGGCATTCCGGAGGAGGACAAAAAGTACGTATTTAACAGGTTTTACAAAACCGACTCATCCAGAGGTATGTATAAAGAAAGCGGAGGCTTGGGACTTTCCATAGCCAGAGAATTCATCAATGCCCACGGAGAGAGCATCGGAATAGTAAAGAGCGATGAAACCGGAACAAAATTTTTGTTTACACTGAAAAAAGCGGAGGAATAAAAATGACATATGATGAAGCCGTAAAATTTATTGAAGCCATGGGAGCCAATGTTATAAAGCTTGGACTGGAAAGAGTGGAGGAGCTTCTGCATGCCATGGGCGACCCTCAGGAAAACCTGAATGTCATTCATGTTGCCGGAACCAACGGGAAAGGCTCGTTCTGCGCGTTTATTAGCAGTATCCTTCGGGATGCTGGATACAGAGTGGGTGTGTATACATCTCCCCATCTGGTTTCATATGCGGAAAGATACAGTATTAACGGAGAAAACATTTCGGAAAAGGAATTTTCAGATATTGTGGAATATATAAAAGAATCTGCCGGAGATATAGACCCTACGCCCTTTGAGATGCTTACAGCTCTTGCGTTTGAGTTTTTCAAGCGTAATAACACTGATTTTGTGATTCTGGAAGTAGGTCTTGGCGGAAGATTTGACGCTACAAACGTAATTAAAAAGCCGGTACTTTCGGCAATAGCCCAAATCGGTATGGATCATATGGATTATCTTGGAGATACAGTGGAAAAAATAGCTTTTGAAAAAGGCGGGATAATAAAGAAAAACTCACCTGCTGTCCTCTATTTTCAGGACAAATCTGTATATGACGTGATTAAAGGAATTTGCGATGAGAAGAACGCAAAGCTTTACTATCCGGAATATCAGGACATAGAAGTTGTTTCGCAAAATTTCAGAGAAACCGTATTTAATCTAAAAACAGATTTATATGAATATAAAAGCCTTGCCATAAGACTTATAGGCAACTATCAGATGGAAAATGCCTCCAACGCTGTCTGCGCGTCTTACGCCCTTCAGCAGTCAGGAATCCCCGTATCTGAGGAAAACATAAGAAACGGACTGAAAAACGCCAAATGGGAAGGCAGAATGGAGCTTTTTGACACGAAGCCCATGATTTTGCTGGAAGGAGCCCACAATATAGACGGGATTAGAGAGCTTCGAAGCTCTCTGGAAACTTATTACAAGGACATTCCCATAACACTTCTTTTGGGTGTTCTGGGAGACAAGGAGTATGAGAAAATGCTTCAGGAAATAGTACCTCTTTGCGACAGGATCGTACTTACGAAACCGGAAAACACAAGAGCGCTGGAATTAAGTATCCTGAAGGAAAGGACAGAGAAAATTAAGCCTGTTGAGTTTGTAAGCGAGAACATAAACGAGGCTTTTGAATATGGATTTACACACACGGAAGAAAACGGCGTGCTTTGCTGTGCCGGCTCCCTTTATCTGGTTGGAGCTATTAAAAAACACGTTTTAAATGGGAATAATATAGAAAAAATTGTCAAAATGAGAGAAAAAAATGGGAATTTGATTTTTGGAGGGAATTATGTATTACGAAACTTTTGAGAGAATGGAAGAATTTATGAAAAAATCCTTTGCGGCGGCAGGAGTACCCGAGGAGGACGCTGCGGTCTGCGCGAAAGTACTGATTGAATCGGATAAAAGAGGAATCGATTCTCACGGAGTGGGAAGATTCAAACCTATTTATATTGACAGAATAGAAGACGGCATACAGAATCCTGTAACAGAATTCGAAATCGTGCGGGATAACAAGGCCACAGCTGTTATTGACGGTCACGACGGAATGGGACATGTTATCGGCACAAGAGCTATGCAGATGGCAATCGATAAAGCCAAAGAACATGGTCTGGGAATGGTCGTTGTCCGCAATTCAACACACTACGGAATCGCCGGATATTATGCTCTTATGGCATCTGAAAACAATATGATCGGCATTACGGGAACAAACGCGAGACCTTCGATCGCTCCCACTTTCGGAGTTGAAAATATGCTGGGAACAAATCCTCTTACAATAGGATTTCCCACAGACGAGGATTTTCCTTTTGTAATCGACTGCGCCACATCCATAACCCAGAGAGGAAAAATTGAGCATTATTCAAGAATCAAGAAGAAAATGCCTGTGGGCTGGGTGCTGGACAGAGACGGAAACGCCGTAACAGACCCTGATGTTGCTCTTGTTGGACTTCAGAGCGGAGACTGCGCTCTTGCGCCTTTGGGAGGAATCGGAGAAGAGCTTGCCGGATATAAGGGTTATAGCTATGCGGTTGTTGTAGAGGTATTAAGCGCGGCGCTTCAGGCAGGCAATTATCTGAAAATGCTTTCCGGATTTGATGAAAACAAGAATAAAATACCTTATAAATTAGGACATTTCTTTATTGCCATAGATATAAACGCGTTTATAGAACCAGATAAATTCAAAAAAACCGCGGGGGATATCTTAAGAAAGCTGAGAGAATCCAAAAAAGCAAAAGGCGCAGAAAGGATCTATACTGCCGGCGAAAAGGAATATTTAGCTTATCTTGATAGAAAAGAAAACGGTATTCCAATAAATGATGAGGTTAAAAAAGCTCTCACGGAAGTAAGGGATAAGTACGGCATAGATTATAAATTCGTATGGGATTAATTTTGCGATAAACATAAGAAAAAAGGCTGATTATGTAATATTATCTTAAACAGTATTAAATTTTTTTAAAAAATGCTGAAATGTTAAAATTGTTGTGGTAATATGAAGTAGGCAATTTATTCGAAAAGGAGTTTATTTAGCATGAATAAAGGCAAAAAAGCGATTATCGGAATAGTAATAGCCGGCTTGGTTATCGGTGGAGCTGTTTATTCCATGGCGGCTGCGGGAGATCCCGGATCAGAAGCGGATCCTCTTGTTACAAAAAGCTATGTGGACAGCAAAATCAGCGAGATGTCAGGCGGTTCTGCAAATGTAAATGTGGATGAAATAGTATCCAGGGTTTTGGCCCAGGTAAATACTCAGGTTGGCGGAACCACTGAATCCTATACTCCTTTGAACATAAAGGAAGGAAACATAATGATTGCCTCTGAAGGAACAGAGATAATATTAAGAAGCGGAATTGCTACTGTCTATGTTCCCGGTGAAAACGGAATTTCAGACGTAACAAGCGGAAAAGATTTATACAACGGAGAAAATATCGGACAGAACCACCTTCTTATTGTGCCTCGTTCCGACGGCAGAGGCCTTGTTGCCTCAACGGAATGCTGGGTTCTTATAAAAGGCGGATATAGATTCATGAACTAAAACGAACACCGGGTGAAATAATGGATTCTAAAGAAATTAATGATTCTAAAGAAATAAATAATGATGAGATTGCCTCTGAGGAAATAAACACAGAAGAGATCCGGACAAGGGAACCTGACAGCGAAGAATTAAAGGAAAACGTTTCTGACTCAACAGGCGTAAAAACTGTAAAAACTGTCAGCAACATAATGATAATAACTCTTATCGGCAAGATTTTCGGCCTTCTGCGCGACCAGTTTTTTGCGTGGAACTATGCTACGGGCAAGGAAGCTTCCGCATTCTTTTCCGCAAGCAGAATTCCAAGAGTATTTTTTGACGCGGTCTTTGCTTCGGCCATAACCTCGTGTTTTATACCTGTTTTCAATGAATATCTTGAGAAAAAGGGTAAAAAAGAGGCCTTTGAGCTTGCCAGCAATTTCCTTAACATAGTAGGAATAATTACTATAATACTTACCCTTGTAGGAATTGTATTTGCGGTACCCATTACGAACTTCATTGCCGATGGATTTGATCCTGAGACTGCGGCTTTATGTGCTTCTCTTCTCAGGGTAATGTTCCCCATAATGATAATGACTGCTGTTGCGTTCATATTTGTGGGAATACTGCAGTCCATGGAAAAATTTGCCATACCTGCGGCAATAAGTATTTTTTCCAATCTGGTAATAATCTTCTACTATATATTCTTTAACGAAAAATATGGAATATACGGCCTTGCTGTAACATTCCTCATTGCCTGGGGAGTTCAGGCGGCTGTTCAGATACCTTCTCTTGTGAGAGGCGGATTCAGATATAAATTTATACTGAATTTCAAGGATGAAGGCATCAGGAAAATATTTGTGCTCATGCTTCCCGTAATGGTCGGAACATGGATACAGCCCATAAACCTTCTTATAAATACGAAATTTGCCTCTCATCTTTACGAGGGCAGAGGAGTTTCGGCAATGGACTATGCCAACACTCTTTACACAATTATTGTGGGAGTTATAGTTCTTGCTGTGGCAAACGTAGTTTTTCCCCGTCTTTCCAAGCTTGCTACAAACGGACAGACTAAAGAATTCAAAATGAATGTAAGGAAAACACTGGCTACGCTGATGTTTTTCCTCATACCTCTTTCAGTAGGATTAATGTGTCAGTCCACACCTATTGTAAAGCTTCTTTATCAGTGGAAGGCATTTGACGCGTTCTCGACCCAGATTACATCCAATGTGCTTACATTCTTTGCGCTGGGTATGGTTGGCTATGCTTTTTATACTATTGTATCAAGAGCGTTTTATGCATATCAGGACGGAAAAACCCCGTTAATAAGCGGAGTTGTGTCTATTGCAATAAATATTGTTTTATGTCTGACCCTTGTGAACAGATTTGAGTTCACTGGACTTGCTCTCGCGTCTGTAATAAGCCAGAGCGTAGCGGGAATCGTTCTTACCATATCCTTCAGAAGGAAAATGGGAAGGCTGTTCCCGAAAAATTATATATTCAATGTTGTGAAAATGATAGTATGCGCCATAATAATGGGATTTATTGTGCTGGCGGCAAGAAATTACCTTACAGCCCGTGCGGGCGACGGACTTATATCCAGAGCCGGAATAGTTCTTATCCCGACAATTATCGGAGTTATTATATACTGCATACTTACTTATATAACCAAAGTTCCCGAAGCCCGAAAAGCCTTTAATATGATCAAATCCAGACTCGGCGGTACGGGTTCAGGAACTGCAGTAACGGAAGAAGATGCTTCTGCGGAAGCTGTTTTATCCGGGAAAGAACCTGTTATGAAAAAAGAAAGAATAAATTATTGGGAGCAAAGCATAATCGGAGGCGCCCTGTCAGATGCATGGAGATGGTTCAAAAACCTTTACTTCGAGTCCAATCTGTACAGAGTATATCTCATTGTTGCCGCGTTTTTATGGCGGATGATAGACGGAAGCTTTATTATAGGGCTTTTCAGATATAACTGGCTGGCTGTTGCCGCAGACGGCTCTCTTATCAGCACAGCCGGATACGGTCTTTGGAATTATCCCGCGACAAAATTTAAACGTTCGCAGAACAGAGTTGCCGGAGAAATAAAGGACAGTATTGTACTTAAGTTTTTTGGTGAGAAATTCATTCTGTTTTTCATCGGACTTATGATATTCGGACTTCCCGTATTGCCTACTATGGCTCTGGCGGGTCTTGCGGCTGTAATATTTGTCCTCTTCATTATTAATTTGCTCATTGGCAGAATAAAACCGAGAAAATTTGATATATTCGACTGGACTGTACTTCTTTTCGGCATATGTTACGCAATATCCGGAGCTTTTTCATATAATAAAGCCCAGGGAGTTCAGACTTCGGTGCTGTTTTTGGCGTTTCTGAGTATGTTCTTCGTTTTGAGGAATATGCTGAATACAGAAAAAAGGCTGAACGTGATGTTGAAGGTATTCCTGTTTTCTGCGCTTTTGGTAGGGCTTTACGGACTCTATCAGTACATGACGGGAAATGTTGTAATGAATGAAGCGTGGGTTGATGAGGAATCCTTCGAGAACCTTACGGTCAGAGTATATTCCACATTCTCAAACCCCAATGTTTTCGGCGAATATCTTGTTGTTGCCATTTCAGTCTGCGTAGGAATGCTCTGGAAGGCAAAAGGAGCCTTCAGAAAAATATACTATGTAATTGTAGCGGCAGTATTGGTTGGGGCTTTGGCGTGTACAAGCTCAAGAGGAGCTATGCTTGGGCTTATGATAGCCCTTTGTATGTTCGTAATATTCTCAGAGAAAAGACTTCTTATCCTCATACTATTGGGAGCCATCGCAATGCCTTTTGTATTGCCGGCTTCGGTATGGGAAAGGCTTTCAAGCGCACTTGCGTTTACGGATACATCGTCTCTTTACAGGATATCCATATATAAAGCAAGTATAAACATTATAAAAGAATACTGGGTAACAGGAATCGGCGTAGGAGCATTTCCTTTGATTTATCCGGAATTTTCCTTCAATGCCGCCAACGCCTACCATTCTCATAACCTGTTTTTGAACGTGTTTATAGAAATGGGTATTCTTGGATTTATACTTTTGATTTTAACCGCTGTTTTGTTTATGCAGAATCTATATTACGGCATAAAGAAAGGCGTAAGGAAGTACGGATTCCTTTTAGGAGGTATTCTGGGAGGATTTATAGGACTTACATTACAGGGAATGACTGACTATATATGGCATGATTACAGCATTGTGCTTCTTTTCTGGATAATTCTTGGAATAGGAGCGGCTGCCGTAAGGACAGGAGTTAGATTGAATGAGAAAAAAGCTGAAAGTAATTCACATAATAACTGATAAAAATATAGGCGGAGCGGGAAGATGGCTTTTGAATTTTCTTTCATATTATGACAGAGATAAACTTGACGTAAAGGTCATCCTGCCGGAGGACAGTCTTCTGGCTCCCGAGGTTGACCGGCTTGGAACAGAAAGGATTTCCATAAAGGATTTGAAGGAATCTTCCTATGACAAGGAATCAGTCAAAAAGTTCAAAGAAGTATTTTTGAAGGAGAATCCCGATGTGGTTCATACCCATGCGTCTCTGGCCGCCAGAATGGGAGCAAAGGAAGCAAAAGTTCCTGTTATTGTAAATACAAAGCACTGCATGGAGGACCTTTCCATAGGATTTATCAAGAAACAGGCAAGAAAATCCATGTATAAAAAATATACGGATATGATAATTGCAGTTTCTGAGGCTGTTAAGGATTCATTGATTGAAGGAGGATGTCCGCCCGGTTTAGTACGAATGATATATAACGGAGTAAAGCCTCTTGAAACGCGTTCTGTGGAAGAAGTTAAAGAGTTCAGGGAAAGCCTTGGATTTTCGGAAACCGATTTTATTGCAGGAATGGCCGCAAGGCTGGAAGAAATAAAAGATTATGACACATTTATAAATGCAGCGAAAGAAGTAAAATCAAGGGGAGCCGATATAAAATTCGTCATTATGGGCACTGGCTCGGAGGAAGAAAGACTGAAGGCTCTTGCAAATGAGAAAAACCTTTCGGACACACTGAAATTTGCCGGATTTGTCTCAGATATGGAGCTTGCGATGAATGCCATGGATGTGAATGTTCTTACATCCAAATCCGAAGCAATATCCCTTTCCATAGTGGAAGGAATGACTTTGGGACTCCCTGCAGTGGGAACAAAGGCCGGAGGTATACCGGAAGCTATTGAAGACAAGGTTACGGGAGAGCTTTTTGATGTAGGCGACAGTAAAGCTCTTGCGGATAAACTGATATTTTTACGGGAAAATCCGGAAATTCGAAAGAAATATTCGGAAAATGCAAAAGAAATATCTCTGGAGAAATTTTCTCCCGGGAAAATGTGTAGAGAAATAGAAGATCTTTATATTGAGCTTTATTTGAAAAAGGGAAAGGAATTTTAGTATGAGTAAACCTGTTAAAAGAAAATTCAATATAGTCGACATTATAATTATAGTTATAATAATTTGCGTTATAGTTGCCGGCGGAAAAGTATTCAGGAAGTTTTCATCCGGTTCCAAGGGCGGAAACGAAACAGTTTATTTTGAGTTCATGGGAACCAAAGTAAGGTATGAAGGAGCGAACAAGGTTAAGCCCGGAGATAAGGTTTACAACAGTACAAATTCCACTTATCTCGGAGTGGTTGACCATGTGGAGGTAACACCTTACTATGAACCCGTTTTTGATCCTACGGAAGGCATATATGAAGAGGTTGAACTTCCCAACAAGTGCAATGTTGACATATTTGTTGAAAGCAATGGTTATGTAACGGATTCGGGAGTATTCCCCGAAGGTCAGGAATTAAAGGTCGGACAGGAGTTTTTCCTCAAGGGAAAAGGTTATGCCTTTGAAGGATATATAGTTGGCGTTGACGAGTAAAAGAGGTGACTGATTTGAAAAAATTCAAGAAATTAAACGGACTTGATATATTTATTATAGTAATAATTGTAATCGCTGTTATTTTCGGAGCGTATAAAGCGGTTAACATAAACAGAAACAAAGGCACCGGAAGCGAAGCCAGCTATATTGATGTTGAGTATGACGCATGTGTTGAGCGTGTAAGGATGAAAACCGTAGACGCTGTAAATGTTGGGGATTTGCTCTACGATGATACAACGGGAGTCTGCATAGGCGAAATAATAAACAAGGAGTGTTATCCTTATATGGAGCCTGAAATATCCGAAAACGGAGAAGCTGTTCTTGCTCAGGAGCCTAACTATTATGTTTTGAAAATCACTGTAAAATCCCAGGTTATAGATAAGGAAGACGGATATTATCTCAATGGCGTAGTTGAATTTAAATCAAATTCAAAAATGGAAACCTATACAAAATACGCGCAGCCCATTTTTACAATGCTGGATATGAGATTTGTATAATAGATTTTACATGAATAAACGCTAAAAGGATGATATTTATGAAATATAAGATTCTTATGACCCTTATGGGACTGAATATAGGCGGAGCGGAGACCCATGTGGTGGAGCTCAGCAAAGAACTTCATAAAAAAGGCTATGAGATAATTGTTGCCTCCAACGGCGGCGTGTATGAGAAAGAGCTTATGGAAGCCGGTATAAAGCATTACAATGTGCCTATGAATAAGCGCAACATTTTTAAAATGAAAAAATCATACAAGCTTCTGAAGGATATTATAGAAAAGGAAAATGTTGATATTGTTCACAGCCACGCAAGAATTCCCAGCTTTATATGCGGAAAGCTTCACAAAAAAATGGGATTCCCTTTTGTGACATCTGCCCACTGGGTTTTCTATACGGGAATGGGTCTTAAGTACCTTACGGACTGGGGACAAAAGGTAATTGCCGTAAGCGACGATATAAAGCAATATCTTATGGACAATTACAAAATACCGGAAAGAGATATTTTTGTAACCATAAACGGTATCGATACGGATAAGTTTTCTCCGGAAACGGACGGTAGCAAAATTGCAGATGAATTGTCTCTGAAAGATGACGAATTAAAGCTGGTATATGTCAGCCGTATGGACGAGTCCAGAGCGTTGGTTGCGAGACAGCTTATAGAGATAACTCCGGATTTGGTAAAGGAAATTCCCAATATAAAGCTGATAATCGTAGGCGGCGGAGACGTTTTTGATGATCTTTTGAAAAAATCTCAGGAAGTAAACAAAAAGCTCGGCAGAGATGTAATCGTTATGACTGGCGGAAGAACGGATATAAACGAACTGGTATCAGTTGCGGATATATTTGTAGGCGTAAGCCGTGCTGCACTAGAGGCCATGGCAGCCGCGAAACCTGTAATTATTGCAGGAAACGAAGGATATATCGGTATTTTCGGAAAAGACAGTCTGGATGTGGCTATGAAAACCAACTTCTGCTGCAGAGGCTGTGAGGAGTCCTCGGAAAGGCTTCTGCTTAGAGATGTAGTTTATCTTCTGAAGGGTATTTCAGACGAAGACAGAAAGCATCTTGGGGATTACGGCAGACAGGTCATATTCGATAATTATTCCGTAAGCAAAATGGCGGATATATGCATAGAAGCTTATGACGCCGTTATAAGATACAATCAGATGCCAAAGGCTAATATTCTCATGTCCGGATATTACGGATTCAACAACACAGGCGATGAAGCCATAATGCTGGCCATGCACAAGAATATATCCGAACTCAGCGAGAGAATAAACATAATGGTATTGTCAAGAAATCCTGCTGAAACTCATGCTAAATACGGCATAAACGCAACAAAAAGATTTAATTTCTTCGGTGTTGCTTCGGCAATATCCAAATGTGACATTCTTTTGAGCGGAGGCGGAAGCCTTCTTCAGGACAGGACAAGCACACGATCACTTCTGTACTATCTTTCGATAATCTGGCTTGCCAAGTTCAGGGGTAAAAAGGTTATGCTTTACGCCAATGGAATTGGTCCCGTAATCAAAAAGGCAAACCAGAAAAGAGTTAAAAATATGGTAAATAAAGCGGATGTAGTTACATTAAGAGAAGAAAATTCTCTTCAGGAGCTTCAGGCAATGGGATTCAGAGGCAAGGAAGTACATGTAACTGCCGACCCTGTATTTACACTTGAAGGAATACCGAAGGAAAAAGCTTTGGAAATCATGAAAGAATCCGGCATTCCGACTGATAAGCCTATAATCGGTGTTTCCGTGAGAAAATGGTATAATGTAGACAATTTCGCGGAAGGAATAGCTGCTCTCTGTGATGAAATATATGAAAAATTAGACAGAAATATTGTTTTTATCGTAATGCAGAATCCCAACGACAGAATCATAAGCGAAAGCATAAGGAAAAAAATGAGGGAGCCTTCCTATATTCTTAAAGGAAACTGCAGTCCCTATGAGCTTATGGGTATAATCGGCACTATGGAGGCAATTCTGAGTATGAGGCTTCATACCCTTATATTTGCCGCGAAGCAGAGAGTACCGTCTCTCGGATTTGTTTACGACCCGAAAATCGACTATTATCTTGAAAAGCTTTCAATGCCCAGCGGAGGCCAGATATCCGATTTTGACAAAGAGCTGTGCTTTGAAAAGGTAAAGGATATTGTGGCGGAAAGAGATAAATATGTGGAGGTTCTGGATAAGGCAACTACCAGCCTTGAGGAAATGGCTCCGATGAATGATGTTTATTTAATGAAATTGCTTAATGAAAGAAAGTGATTAGATGGGAAAAAAGTATAGAATATTAGGCGTTCCTTTCGATGTTCTTACCATGACCGAAGCTGTATTGAAGGTCATGGAAATGATGAAAGGAGACAAACAGAGAATAATCTGCACTCCCAACCCCGAAATAGTAGTTGAAGCCCAGAGCGACAAAGAGCTTATGGGAATTCTCAATCAGGCGGACATGGTTGTTATGGACGGCACGGGAATTACATGGGCATATAAAAAGCTCACAGGAGAAAAAGCGCCTAGAATTGCGGGATATGACCTTGTGCAGGAGGTTTTCTCAGCAATGAGCAAAACTGACTATACAGCGTATTTCTTCGGCGGAAAGCCCGGAGTTGCAAAAAAAGCGGCAATAAATATGCGTAAAAAATATCCTGGACTTAAAATAGTAGGATTCCATGACGGATATTTTACATCCGCGGAGGAAATGAAGCTTATTTTAGAGCTCAAAAGACTGTCTCCGGATTTTCTTCTGGTAGGATTGGGTGCACCCAAACAGGAAAAGTGGATATACAACAACATCAGACTTACAGGCGCTAAAATCGGCATCGGTGTAGGTGGATGCTTTGACGTTATGTCAGGCGAGGTAAAGAGAGCTCCCGAGACTATGCAGAAGATGAAATTAGAGTGGTTTTACAGACTTATAAAACAGCCCACGAGAGCCGGACGTATGATGAGACTGCCTAAATTTGTTTCCATGGTAAACAAGTCAAAACGGAAATAAATTTTGGTGATTTATAACAGTATAACAAATTACACAAATAAAAATCGTGAATGTAAAAACCTATTAAAAATATAAGCCTGTATGATTGAGTTTTATTATATTTTAAACCATGAAAGGGCTTAAACGGGTGTAAAATATTACTTGTACTAAAAAAAGAACAAAAAAATTATCAACTTTTTAAATATTTTTCTTTATTTTTTTGGTATTTTGTTATAAGATATATGAAGAGCATCCTATTTGGGCATTTTGCCCCATATAGATGAATTGCCATAAAATGTATAGAGTTTTCGATATATAATTAAAGAAACTATACAATACATATTGAGCAGTGGGAAAATAAAACCAGAGGTGAACCTGATGATATCTAATCAAATTTTACAAAATACCATTGACGGACTTAAGAACATAACCCGAAAAGAGCTTAGTGTTGTTGAAAAAGAAGGAAAAATAATTGCGACAACAGAAGAAAGCATGATAGGCAAGCAAATTGACGGAATTGACAATTTTGTTCTGTCCCAGGCAGAAAGCCAGCAAATCCTCGGATATCAGTACTTTAAAGTATATGATAACGGAATAACCGAATATGTAATTCAGGTTAAAGGAGAGGATGAAGAAGGATACAGGATCGGCAAAATCGCGTCTTTCCAGATTCAGAGTCTTTTGGTTGCCTATAAAGAAAGATATGACAAAGACAATTTCATAAAAAATCTGCTTCTTGACAATCTCCTTCTTGTCGATATATACAGCAGAGCAAAAAAACTTCACATTGAAAATAATGTTCACAGAATAGTTTATCTTATAGAGACAAATTTAGACAAAGAACTTAATACAGTTGAAATAGTAAGAAATATTTTTCCCTCAAAAACAAAGGATTTCGTTACAGCTGTTGACGAATACAGCATAATCCTTGTAAAAGAGCTCAAGGAAAAAGAAAATATGGAAGAAATCGAAAAGATCGCCAAAATGATTGAAGAGACATTGAGCGCCGAATCCATTGGCAAAGTATACATTTCCATCGGTACGGTTGTTAGCGATCTTAAGGACGTATCCCGTTCATATAAAGAAGCTAAGATGGCTTTGGAAGTCGGCAAGATTTTTGAAGCTGACAAATTTATCGTTAATTATGAAAAGCTTGGAATCGGAAGACTTATTTATCAGCTTCCTCTTCCTCTTTGCAAAATGTATATCAAAGAGGTTCTTCACGGACTTACAATGGATGATTTCGATGAGGAAACGCTGGTCACGGTTAATAAGTTTTTCGAAAACAACCTGAATGTTTCCGAAACATCCAGACAGCTTTACATCCACAGGAATACACTTGTATACAGACTGGATAAGCTTCAGAAAATGACAGGACTGGATCTGCGTAATTTTGACGATGCCATAATCTTTAAAATCACGCTTATGGTCAGCAAATATATGATGTGTATGGAAAAACTTACATACTAAAATTATTCCGGAGTTTTTTGTCTATTCATGAAAGGATTGCATAAAATTGATTACTTTAAATAATGTATCAAAAATTTATCCTAACGGAACGGAAGGCCTTAAAAATGTTTCTTTGCACATTGATAAGGGCGAGTTTGTTTTCGTAGTAGGATTAAGCGGCTCAGGAAAATCAACAATGATAAAACTTCTTACAAAAGAGATAAATCCCGAAGAGGGAGAAATAATCATAAATTCAATCAACACAGTAAATATGAAAAGAAGTAAAATTCCTTATCTCAGAAGGAATATAGGCATAGTTTTTCAGGATTTCAGACTTCTTGAAAACAAAACAGTATATGAAAATGTAGCTTTTGCCATGCAGGTTGTTGAAGCTCCTCCAAAGATCATTAAAAGGAATATACCTATGGTATTATCACTTGTAGGATTAAAGGATAAAGCTCACGTATACCCTAACGAGCTTTCCGGAGGAGAGCAGCAAAGAACCGCTCTTGCCAGAGCCATTGTTAATAATCCGCCCATACTTATAGCGGACGAGCCTACCGGAAATCTGGATCCGGCTACATCATGGGACATAATGAGTCTTCTTGATGAGATTAATAAAAGGGGAACAACTGTTGTTATTGCAACTCATGCCAAGGATATAGTTGACAGGATGCAGAAAAGAGTTATTGCCCTTGATAACGGCGAAGTAGTAAGAGACAGTAAAGGTGGTTACGACGATGAAGCTTAGTTCATTTTCATATTTAATGAAAGAAGGATTCAAAAACGTTTTCAAAAACAAAACCATGTCCTTTGCTTCCACTGCGACGGTTTGCGCTTGTATCCTTCTTATGATTTTTTCCTATTGCTTTGAGACAAATATAGCATATATGCTGGAGCAGATAGAGGAATCAATAGGTATAGCTGTTTTCCTTGATGACGGTGTAACAGCAGACGACATTATACGAATCAGCGATGAGATAAACACAATTGATTATATATCCAAGGTTGAGTATATATCACCCGATGAAGCTCTGGATGAGCTTGTAGCGGACTGGGGAGTTGACGAAGGAATTCTTGAAGGTTTTACAGGTTCCAACAATCCTCTTTCAAATTCATTCGAAATAGAGATTTCGGATATAACTCAGCAGAAAAACGTAGTTGCGCAGATTGAAGCCATAAACGGAGTTAAGAGCGTACGGCACGCGCAGAATGAAACAGATGTTCTCATAAATGTGGAAAGAGTTTTCAGATATGTTGGTATTGCCATTTTATTGCTCTGGCTGTAATTTCTGTACTGATAATTATGAACA
>JAFWDD010000010.1 GCA_017534115.1 Bacillota bacterium
CCTGAGCCAGGATCAAACTCTTTAATTAAAGTTTGTTCCCGTCAGTTTTGCCTGACGTTAGTTTTCAATTCTTTTTCCCGAATTGACTTAGGTTTTAGTTTATTATTTGTGGTATCATCACTTATACACTATTCTATTTTCAAAGGTCACGAACAGATGTTATTTTAACAGTATTAAACTTAAATGTCAACACTTTTTATAAAAAATTATATTTTTTTGCCGGCAATTGAAATTCGGGGATTTCTCCCCTTTCAAAGCCTTATTCGTCCCAGCCCATTACGTGGGCAAATACCTCTCCGATGCTGTCTCTGATGATAAGATCCGCTCTGTTGTCATAACCGGTCGCGGTCTTGTTAATGAGAACCAGCTTGTTTCCTCTGTAATAATTGATAAGTCCTGCCGCCGGGTACACCGCGAGAGATGTTCCGCCTACAATAAGCACATCAGCGTTCTTTATGTAATAAAGCGATTCGTCGATTACTCTTCCGTCAAGTCCTTCTTCATAAAGAACGATATCGGGACGCACAACTCCGCCGCAGTCGTCGCAGATTGTAACTCCGGGAGTGGATGTCACATAATCCATACTGAACTGCTTTCCGCATTTTACGCAGTAATTTCTGAAAAGAGTTCCGTGAAGCTCAAGAACCTTGTGGCTTCCCGCATCCTGATGGAGATTATCGATATTCTGGGTAACAACGGCTTTCAGCTTGCCCTGTTTTTCCAGCTCCGCAAGGGCTTTATGGGCATTATTGGGCTTTGCGTCATCAAAAAGAAGATTTTTCTTGTAATACTCGAAGAATATTTCTTTATGCTTTCTGAAAAAGCTTCTGCTCAATATCTTCTCGGGACGGTAGCCATACTCGCTGATGGCGCTGTAAATGCCGTTTTCGCTTCTGAAATCAGGGATACCCGACTCTGTGGAAACACCGGCTCCGCCGAAAAATACAATATTATCACTTTCATTTATCCAGCTTTTGAGTTTTTCTACGCTTTCCATATCCTGTATACTCATATTATTCACATCCTTCCTAAATATATTAAACTACAAATCCGCCCATATCTCAAGCCAAAAATCCCGTGACCCGAAAAATCTGTACTGCTTTTTACGCATAATGGGGATGGAAAAATTTCCTTTTATTTATGAAATGATGTTGTAAAAAAAATCGTATTATTATATGATAGGAATGAACAAAAGCAATTCAGAATACTATTTACCATATATAAACGGAGGCAAAATACAAATGACCATTGTACAGGCAATTATTTTGGGGCTTGTCCAGGGAGTAACGGAATTCTTACCCGTGAGCAGCTCAGGACACCTTGTTTTTTTCCAGAATCTATTCAATATCAATGAAGCGGCTCTGACTTTCGATGTTATACTGCATCTGGGCACACTTGTGGCGGTCTGCTTTGTGTATCGAAAAGACATACTCGATATCCTGCGGAAACCTCTTCAGAGGACTACATATCTTATTATCGCAGGCATTATTCCTACCGTGATAATCGCACTTGCACTGAATGACCCTATCGAACGCTCTTTCCAGACGGGAAAAATTCTGGGCGTAACGTTTATAATCACGGCTCTTGTCCTTTATTTCACAGACAAGTATTTCAAAGGCGAAACAAAGAAAAAGATTGTAAATATGTCCTATCTTGACGCCATAATCGTTGGTATCCTTCAGGGACTGGCGGCTTTCCCCGGCATTTCCCGTTCCGGCATGACCATTTCCGGCGGTCTTGTAAGAGGAGTGAACAAGGAAAACGCCGCAAAATACTCATTTCTGCTCTCAATCATAGCAATTCTCGGCGCGCTTGTTCTTACACTAAAGGACGCCCACTCGGCCACAGCCGCATCGGTTTCAATCAGCGGAGGAGCTATGGCTGTGGGATTCATAGTTGCCGCGGTTTCCGGATATCTGGCAATCAAATTTATGCTCAAGATCCTCGGAGAAGGAAAATTCCGCTATTTCGCGTACTATGTAGGCGCTTTGGGAATATACACACTTTTGGACCAGAACATTATTCACGCGGTTTTCAAATAAAACAGGCATTATTAAAAAAGGCACGGCATATTCTGTATTTAACCGAAAAAACAGGAGTTTTGATGCTATGCCTTTAATTTATTTAAGTCCTTCGACCCAGGAATTCAACGAATATTTAAACGGAGGCTCGGAGGAGTATTATATGAATCTCATTGCGGACGCTATGGTGCCGTACCTGACGTCCAGCGGTATTAATTATGTAAGAAACACTCCCGACATGAACGCGGCTCAGGCCATATACCAGTCCAATCAGGGAAATTACGATTTTCATCTGGCAATACATTCCAATGCGGCACCGGAGTCCTTATCCGGAACCCTTTCGGGCACGGATGTTTATTATTATCCGTCAAGTCCTTTAGGCGAGAAGGCCGCTTTCATAATCGCCGAAAACTTCAGGGATATTTATCCTCAGCCGGAAAAGGTAAGGCCTGTGACCACAACAAATATCGGAGAAGTCCGGCGAACAAAGGCACCTTCGGTCTTGATTGAGGTCGCATACCATGACAATCCGGAAGACGAGGCATGGATAAGAGCAAACATAGATGAAATAGCAAGAAATTTAGTGTTTTCACTGACGGAATATTTCGGCATACCATTTATAGAGCCCTCAGAGCCTTTGAAAGGAAGAGTTTCCACCGTTCAGACGCCCCTAAACATAAGAGAGAGGCCGTCCATATTCTCGCCCATACTGAATTCAGTTGAAAACGGCGAGGAATTAGACATAATCGGCACATTCGGAGAGTGGTATCTGATAAACTATAATGGGATCCTGGGATATGTGAATTCGGATTATGTGACAATAGATCAGCAAGATTAAAAACCGCTTTCGCGGAAGAAAGGAAGTACATCAGATGCGTCTTTTTATCGCTTTGAATTTCGACGAAAAAATGAAATCCGACTTATATTCGGTTATAAAACGGCTGGATAAATTCTCCGAGCAGGGCAATTTCACCCGATGGGAAAATCTGCACCTGACACTGCATTTTATCGGAGAAACATCCAATGTGAAAGGCCTGAAAACCGCCATGGATAAGGTAAACTCCAAGCCTTTTGATCTTATATTCAAGGGTTTGGGATGCTTCAAGCGGAATGGCGGAGATATTTACTGGATCGGCGCGGAAAAGTCAGAGCCTCTGGATATCCTGCACAAAGAGCTTTACGACGCTCTTTTGGAACAGGGATTTTCGCCCGAAAAAGGGAAGTTCAAACCCCATCTTACACTGGGCAGAAGAGTTATTCTGAAGAAGAATTTCAATAAAAGCGAGTTTGAAAAAACGATTCCCCTCATGACATCCCATATAGGCAGGATAAGTCTTATGCGGTCACAGAGGATTCAGGGGAAGCTGGTTTATACGGAGATTTACGGAAAGAATCTGAAATAGAAAGGGAAATTCGCCCGCAGCGGGTAAAATATCTGCTACGAACAAAATTGCGCAGGGCGCGGCTGTTGTCAGAATCCGACTGAATCCGGATTCTGTTAATGCACATTCGGTACAAACTGCAGTTTGGGTTTTCATACAGCGCCCCTAAGCCTTCAGCAATACGCAAAAAGGGTACCGGTTTAGACCGGCACCCTTTTTTTAATCCGCATTATTTTAAATTTTCAGACTTTGACTTTTGAATTTTTATGATAAATGTACCAGAGACCTTTCAGCAAAAGGTCCGGTTCGTATATAATCTCTCTTTCGCAGTGAGGTACGATAAGTCCGGCAATTCCGCCCGTAGCTATAACTACCGCTGTTCCGCCTATGAAGTCCTCCACCCTTTTTATAAGACCGTCAATCATTGCCGCGTTGGCGTATATGATTCCGCTCTGCATACTTTCAACCGTATGCTTGCCTACAAGTCTTTCCGGCGCCGTGAAATCCACCTTTGGAAGCTGGGACGCTTTCTGCGCAAGAGCTTCATGGGAAATTGCAACTCCGGGCATTATGATCGTGCCGATATACGTGCCGTTATCCACTACGGAGCAGGTCGTGGATGTACCCATGTCAAACACGATTATTCTGCCTTCGTGTTCCTCGGCGGCCGCCGCCGCGTCCACCAAAAGGTCCGTGCCTATTTTCTCAGTGGGCATTTCCATCTCGATATTCAGTCCCGGGTCAATATGGTTCCGCACAACAAGGACCTCTTTTTCGGTGATCGATTCCATAGCCCTGCGTATTTTCCCTGTTACCTCGGGAACTACGGAAGCTATAACAGTGCCCTCGATCTCTTCTCTGGGCATGGGAATCTCGTTTTCAAGAAGCAAATATCCTTCCGTCATTCCGAAAACACTTTCAATTTCGCTTATGAAGTCCTTTGTAGCGGCGCGTTTTCTTGTTTTGATGCGCTTTGCCGAAAGCACCCTTTTGTTTTCGTCCATTACAGCTATGACTATATTGGAATTTCCTATATCTACCGCAAAAATCATATTTTCCTCTTTTCCATGCCTCTTAAAAAGCGTTTTCATAAAACCTGCGTTAACCGGCATTTTTACATTTATCCTATAATACCACTTCAATATCTGCGGGTAAAGATTTTTTCTGAAGATTCTTACTTCATATCGCTTAAAAGACCATGCTTTTCATATCTTGTGATCCTTGCGATTTTGTTTTCTTCGTCTACGAATACCACCTTGGGCGGATTTTCCTTGAACTCCTCATGAGTCATCTGCGCGTAGCACATTATGATTATCTTGTCATCCACGCAGACCTGTCTTGCGGCCGCTCCGTTAAGGCAGATTACGCCCGATCCTCTTTCGCCTGCGATTACATATGTCTCAAAACGGTTTCCATTGTCTATATCTACAATCTGAACCTGTTCATATTCAAAAATGCCTGCCGCATCCATAAGATCCTCGTCTATTGTAATGCTTCCCACATAATTAAGCTTGGCCTGAGTGATGGTGGCTCTGTGTATTTTGCCTTTTAACATTGTCAAATTCATATTTATCCTCTTTTCCGAAATTATTCATTATTTTATTCAACAATAAAATTGTCTATAAGTCTCGTTTTTCCGATATATACAGCCATTGCCACAAGCACCGGACAATCCGCGGTATGATGGATCTCAATGGTATCCCATTTCACCATTTCCACATAGTCGATCTTCGCAAGTGGTTCGGCCTCGATAATGGCCTTCATTTTGCCGAGAATCACTTCTCCGTCTTTTTCGCCTTCGGCAATAAGACGTTTTCCTTCATTTACCGCTTTGGAAAGCACAAGGGCCGCCTGTCTCTCCTCTTTGGATAAATATGTGTTTCTGGAGCTCTTTGCCAGTCCGTCATCCTCTCTTATAATAGGACATCCGATAACGGTCACATTCATATTAAGGTCTCTTACCATACGTCTTATAACGGCTAACTGCTGCGCGTCCTTCTGTCCGAAATACGCTCTGTCAGGAGTTACGATGTTGAATAATTTGTTTACAACAGTGCATACTCCTCTGAAGTGTATGGGACGGCTTTTTCCGCAAAGCTCTTCCGTAACTCCCGTTGTGTCTACAAATGTGGTGAAGTTTTCCGCATACATCTCGGATACTTCCGGATTGAACACGATTGCCGCTCCCGCAGCCTCGCAAAGTTTGCAGTCAGCGTCTATATCTCTGGGGTAAGTCTCCAAATCCTCTGTGGGACCGAACTGCATGGGATTTACAAACACGCTTACCACAACTCTGTCGTTTTCCTTTACCGCTCTGTCTATAAGGCTTTTATGTCCCTCGTGGAGATAGCCCATTGTAGGCACAAGACCTACGCTTAAGCCTTCAGCTCTCCACTGTCTGACCTGTTTTTTTACGCCTTCAACTGTTTTTTCCAAAATCATTTTCAGTTCCCCTTTTCGAATATTTGTTTAATCTATATAAAACCTGCAAAAATCAGTATAATTTCTCAATTACATCATTATCTATTGTGTAGCAGTGCTCTGCCGAAGGGAATGTTCCTTCGTTTACCTCTTTAGCGTACTGAGCAAATGCCGCTTTCATTACCTCGCCTGTGTTGGCGAACTTTTTCACGAATTTAGGCGTGAAATCGGAGTACATTCCAAGCATATCCTGGTATACCAGCACCTGACCGTCGCAGTCGGGACCGGCGCCTATGCCGATTGTGGGAATGGAAACTCTTTCCGTAACGATTTTTGCCAGTGCCGCAGGCACGCCTTCTATTACAACGCAGAATGCTCCTGCTTCTTCTACTGCTTTGGCATCCTCAAGAAGCTTTTTGGCCGCCGCTTCTGTTTTTCCCTGCACTCTGTGTCCGCCGAAGGCGTTTATGGACTGAGGTGTAAGGCCTATGTGAGCCACAACTGGAATTCCTGCCGCAACAATGGCTTTTATCTGAGGAGCAACGTCAACTCCGCCTTCCAGCTTAACTGCGTTCGCTCTGCCTTCCTTCATGAGCCTTCCCGCGTTTACAACCGCGTCATAAACGCTTGTCTGATAGGACATAAAGGGCATATCTATTACGACCATGGCGTTTTTTGCGCCTCTTGCCACAGCCGCTCCGTGATGTATCATATCCTCCATGGTAACGGACACCGTATCCTCGTATCCAAGCATTACGTTGCCCAGAGAATCTCCTACAAGTATGGAATTAATGCCTGCTTCGTCAATGAGCTTTGCTGTTGAGTAATCATAGCATGTGAGCATTGTGATCTTTGTGCCTTCTTCTTTGGCTTTTTTGAATGTTAATACTGTGTTTTTCATTTCACAGTCTCCTTTCTTAAATAAATACAAAATTCATTCCTTAAAACGCTTGATAATCAAAATTTACAATTTTTTCAGCGAAGAGCCTCTCTCAGCTCGCTGTAATCCCTGCCGGGATTTTTCTTTCCCGAAATCTCTATGAGCTTTTTGGAAAGCTCCTTATACACGGTCTTAACGTTTTCTCTGCTGCCGGGCAGAGCCTGAAGATGCTCCTTCACCGTGCCCGTATCCGCTCTCTCCACGGGACCCGTAAGAGAATTTACTACGCCTATCCTGCCTATGTTTTCGCAATTATTCAAAAACAGAGGCATAAGAGCTTCCTCGCTGGCTCTTTCGTCAAATCCGCAGTCCTTAAGAATGTCTGACGCACAGGAAAAAAGCCCTGTGACCAGATTGCTGGAAAGCACTGCCGCGCAGTGATATAAAACCTTTTGCTCCTTTGTTATAAAACGCACCTGGTTGCCCATGGATTCAAACATGGATTTAAAATACAGAGCGTTTTCTTTTGCTTTTTCGTCTGAATATTCAATTGTAAAATACGCTTTGGATAAATTTTGATATGAATGCAGTTTGTCGCAAACCGCAAACAATGGATGGATAGAATAACCGAAGGCCCCTGCCTCCTCTATTCCTGTAAAAACCAAAGATGACATCGCACCGCTGCAATGACAAACAGACTTGTCCTTTAATGAAAATTGTTTAAGAGAATCCCACACGTCCTTAATCGTCCTGTCCGGAACCGTCAAAAATAACGCGTCACTCTCCGACACAATCTCTCCAAGATCGTCAAAAAACTTAGTGTTTGTAAATTCTGATGCTTCTCTGGCTGAAGACGCACTGCGGCTATAGTATCCCGATACACATATATTGCGTTCGGTCATATATTTGCCCAGCGAAAAACCAACCTTGCCTGCACCAATAAACCCAATTCTCATGTAACCACCGCCTTTCATAAGCGGACGTGTTACGAAATCTCATTTGTCAAACAATATAAGTTTCATTAAAAGGATTTATAACAAGTTTTTTGCCATAAATATTTAAATGTAAAGCGGTATAGTTTCTACACTGAATACTATCCAACGGCAATATAGCATGATGATTTTTTGATGTCAATAATTTTTTTGCTCAAAATGCCTAAAAAAATAGACAAAAATTAACTGTGCAAGCATTTTTTATTAAAGCTTTTCCGCATATTTTGAATTTCCAGAAACCCAGTAAAATTAGGCTTTGCCATTTTTCAGTCATTTTAGGCGTCAAAAATCTCATAAGTAACAATTAACAAAAACAGCAGACCAAATATATTAAAAATACACTAAAGTCTACTGATTTATATAGTCAATATTCTGATGGTCAAAATGGAGAAAAAATGCGCCGGACCCGCTTGTTTGGTCTGTTCTCCGCATAAAACCGGAGTTTGTCCCCATTGATGTAAAAAAAACGTCCTATACAAAATCGTATAAGACGTTTACCCTCAATTTATTTTTCCACCTCGCCGGTATAAGCTTTCATTCCGCCGATACAGGTTACATTTGTGTATCCCATTTCAACAAGAGCAGCGGCCGCTTTTCCGCCTCTCACTCCGCTGAGGCAGTATACGAAAACAGGTGTATTAAGATCAGTTACCGCTTCTTTGGCTTTCTCGATTTCCTGAACGGGAATATTGATGCTTCCGGGAATATGTCCTTCGCTGTACTCGTCAGGCTTTCTCACATCCAAAAGAACCGCGCCGGCTGTTTCTTTATATAATTTTGCTCCTTCATTGATATCCATTGTATTTCCCATGATTTGTACCTCCTGTAAATATTTCCTTTTAAAATATTTTACCACAAATATCGATATAATGAAAGATTCTTATTATCAGGAAATGTCTGCGGCCCGAATTTTTTCTTCCTGCGAAAAATCACATAAAAATAACGGCATGACCAATAAAGTCACACCGTTAAAAGTTATTCTAAATATGTCCGAAAAACCGGAATTAAAGATTAGTAGTTTTCTGCGTTGATTTCGAAATATGCCTGAGGATGAGCGCATACAGGACAGATTTCGGGAGCCTTTGTTCCTACAACAATGTGTCCGCAGTTGCGGCATTCCCATATCTTAACTTCGCTCTTTTCGAATACCTGTTTCATTTCAATATTTTTAAGAAGAGCGCGGTAACGTTCCTCATGATGTTTCTCAATAGCCGCTACGCCTCTGAATTTTGCGGCAAGCTCGGGGAAGCCTTCCTCTTCTGCTGTTTTTGTGAAGCCTTCGTACATATCTGTCCACTCGTAGTTTTCTCCGTCAGCTGCTGCTTCCAGGTTGTCTGTTGTAGAACCGATTCCTTTCAGCTCCTTGAACCAGAGTTTAGCGTGTTCCTTTTCGTTTTCGGCTGTTTTCAGGAAAAGAGCGGAAATCTGCTCATAGCCTTCCTTTTTAGCTACGGAAGCGAAATATGTGTATTTATTCCTTGCCTGAGATTCGCCTGCGAAAGCCGCCTCAAGATTCTTTTCCGTCTGTGTTCCTGCATAAGGATTTGCGGAAGAACCCGCGATTTCCATTAAATTGTCGCCTGTTGCCTTGCACACGGGGCATACAGCCTCGCTTATGTTGGGCGCCTCAAATTCAGCTCCGCATAATTTACATTTGAATTTTGCCATTTTTATTTCCTCCTTTAAATTATTATCTGTATTTATATTAACACATTCAGGTGCGTTTCCGCCGTGGGGTATTCCCGTAAATTCGGCTATATCCTTGTCAAGGGTAACCATGTCGGAAATATTTATGTCGTGAACGGACGTATGTCCCGTTATTCTCGCGAACATTTCCAGCTCCGCTTTTGTTACATTGAGGAAGTTGGCCACTCTCTGAGCCGCCGCATCCACATTGAGACGTTTTCTCAGTTCGGGATCCTGTGTAGCTATACCAACGGGACACCTTCCTGTACCGCAGATCCTGTACTGCTGGCAGGCCGCCGCTATAAGAGCCGCGCTTGCTATGGCCACAGCGTCCGCTCCCATGGCCAGAGCTTTCACGAAATCCGAAGATACCCGAAGTCCTCCCGTGATTACAAGAGATATATCGGAATTTACGGAATCAAGGTATTTTCTTGCTCTTGCCAGAGCGTAGATCGTAGGCACTGAAGTGGATTCTCTGAGAAGGAAAGGACTTGAGCCCGTAGCTCCGCCTCTGCCATCTATGGTGATGAAATCGGGAGCCGCGAATACACAGTGCTCCAGATCTCTTTCGATTCTTCCTGCGGCTATCTTAATACCTATGGGTCTGCCTTCGGAACGCTCTCTTAACATATCCACCATAGCCTTAAGGTCTTCCTTTGAATTTATCTCCGGGAATTTGCTGGGACTCTGAACGTCCTCGCCGGGTTTTTTGCCCCTTAATGCCGCGATTTCGGGCGTTACCTTCTCGCCGGGAAGATGTCCGCCCATTCCGGGCTTGGTTCCCTGGCCTATTTTTATCTCGATTGCGTCCGCCGATTTAAGGTTTTCGTCCGTAACGCTGTATTTATTGGGAATATACTCAAATATATATTTGTATGATGCTTCCCTTTCTTCGGGAAGTATTCCGCCTTCTCCGCTGCACATAGCCGTTTTCGCCATTGCGCTTCCCTTTGCAAGAGCAACCTTTATCTCGCGGGAAAGTGCTCCGAAGGACATATGAGAAATATACACCGGATTTTCGATTATCATGGACTTTTTCGCATGCTTTCCGATAACCGTTTTTGTGTCGACAGGATCATTGTCATTGAGAGGCGGCGGATTGAGCTGGGCGCCTAAAAGCAATATATCGTCCCAGCTGGGCATAGGCATTCTTGTTCCCATGGCTCCGTCAATTTTTTTGCCTGTAACCGCCATCTGATGGATCTCTTCCATAAAGCGGCTTTCCTTGTCATGTCTCACATACGCGGGGTCATAATTAAGCTCTCCCTCATACTGGGGAGCAGTCTGAGCCTCAGCCTCTTCCACCTTTACAAAATTTGAAACGGGCTGTTTGCATACGGGACAGCATTCCAGCTCGGAAAGGCTTTTCCCTTCTTTTTCCTCATCAAAAACATATCCGCATATACTGCATTTATATACTGCCATAAAATCACCTTTTTTAAACCAATATTTAATAAAAAACAACATACAGATAAACTTTATCTTCATTAATAATATTATACCTGTTTGCAGTTTGTCAACGGTAACAGACCGTCGGGAAATTATCCGCAATCGGGTTTTTCGAATACAAAAAACGGCATGAATTCTTTTATCATACCGTTTTAACAACATTGGTGATATTTTAAACTCCAAAAGGACATTTTTACTTAAAATCCAAGGTTTTCGTTTACCAGAATAACCTTGATCCTTCCAGGGACTTTGGATTTCCTTGTAATCATGAACTGACAGCACATACAGTCGGGAGCCATGCAGTCCATGCAGACGCCTGTTTTCGCGCAGGGTGTGGAAAGTCCCAGTCTCATGCCGTTTATGGGAGCGGAATAATTTCTTGCTCTTGTAAGTCCGTCTTCAACATCCTTCACGATTTTGTTCACGCCTACTATAAAAAGCACGTTTTTCGGCCCGAATGCGATTGCGGAAACTCTGTTTGCATTGCCGTCTATATTTACTATTTCGCCTTTTTCAGTGATAGCGTTGGCGCTGGCAAGAAAATAGTCGCAAAAGTAAGCTTTTCTGTATATTTCCTGAACCTCGTCCTCATTTTTGGCTTCCGCTCTGTCGTATACAACATAATTGCCTTCCTTAAGCGCGGATTTCAGTCCGATCTCCTCCGCGGAAACCGTACCGCCCCATGTTACGGAGCTGCCTTCCTTTATGAGGTCAAGAGCGATTTTCTTAGCCTCTTCCTTATCTTTCGCGAAATAACCCTCAAATCCTCTTTTCTCAAGGAAAGGTATCATGTTTTTCGCCACAGTTTCATTTCTTTTGCTTATAAATTCGTTCATTTTATCTCCCTCTTCAAATTATAAATCCTCTAAAGAAACCATACCCTTCATCATATCTTCAAGGGTATCTCTTTCACGTATAAGAGCCACGCTTCCGTCTTCTCTCAGGAGTATCTCAGCGGGTTTTAATCTGAGATTATAGTTTGAGCTCATGGAAAAGCCGTAAGCTCCCGCGTCCAGAACGCCTAAAATATCCCCTTCGAATATTTCCGGAAGGACTCTGTCATGGGCAAGAATGTCTCCGCTTTCGCAGATGTTTCCCACGATCTTAACGTTTTCTTCTTTTTCGGATTTTTTATCCGAAGGTCTGTATATCTCTATTCCGTGGTATGAATCGTACATGACCGGTCTCTGGAGAACATTAAATCCCACATCGCAGCCAATGTATTTCTGTCCGCAGTTTGTTTTTACGGAATGCACCTTGCCGAGAATCATTCCCGACTCAGCGGAAATATAGCGTCCGGGCTCAATTCTGAAGGTTACCTCCTTGCCGTATTTTTTTACGAAATCAAAAATAACCTTGTCGACACTTTCCCTTACGGCGGCAATATTGAGAGAGTTTTCTCCGTCTTCCTTGTGATAAGGTATGCCGTATCCGCCGCCCATATCAATGAATTCCAGATCGGGGAACTCCATGGCGATCTCGAGAAGCATTTTTGTGCCTTCCGCGAAAACGCTCTCGTTCATATTAAGCGAACCTATGTGCTGATTCAGCCCGATAAGCTTAAGATCGTACTTTTTGATTATATTTTTTACATCTTCTACAAATATTTTCTCTATTCCGAATTTGGTCTTTTCTCCTGCCGTTGTGATTTTGGGGTTGTCTCCCGCGCCCATTCCCGCATTGAAGCGGACGGCTATCTTTCCGCCGGGATTAATCTTTCCGTAAGTCTCAAGCTGGCTCAGGGAATCCACGGATATTACAACTCCCGTATCTATGGCGTACTGCATCTCATCCTCGGAAACATTATTGCAGATATAGAAAATCTGCTCAGGCTTATATCCCGCCTGAAGAGCAACATAAATCTCTCCGGGAGACATGGCGTCCACCAGAAGTCCTTCTGATTTCACTATCTGTATGAAAGCAAGATTGCTGTTTGCTTTTATGGAATAATCCACCTCGAAATGAGGATATGTGGAGATGGATTTCAAGTCTCTGCATTTTTCTCTTATTATTTTCTCATTATAAACATATAATGGAGTGCCGAACTTTCCGGCAAGCTCAATGGGATCCTTGCCCATGAAGAAATTGTTTTTATCTGTAACCGGCGAATATATCTTCCGCATATATCTCACACCTTTCGTCAGTTTATTATTGCATAAATTATATCATTTACTCAAATATATTGCAATAAAATACATTTTGGCCGCAAAACTTTTACTTTTTGCTTAATTGTCCGGTATTGTTTTAAGAAAATTTATTGAAATTTCGCGCTCAGCATTAATTTTTTCCAATGTATGCACAATTTAAAGTATATTAATGCTTTTTTTAACCATATTTTTCATTAAAAATTCACATCGGGATGAACCGGAATGCAAAATATTCATTTTCTGTATAAATATCCAAATTTTTTATACCGCGTATAAGTCAAATTTTTTATAATCATATTGACTGTTTTGTGGTATACTTAGGATAATCACATGAAACAGGGGAAAATCATTCTGTAAGGAGACCGGAATCGTGAGTATTTACGTCGAAAGCTTTAAAAACAGAATAGTTAAGGAAATAAAGCAGATCCAAATCAAAAAGCACAGATGGGAAAAGAAGGTATTCATTGCCGAAGGCCTGAACTTCGTGGATGAAATACCTGAAAGCTATCATGTGGAGGCTTTCGTTTTCTCCAAAACCTTCGCGGAGAAAAACGATATTGATTTTTATGAGAAAAAAGCTCCCGTTTATATCCTGAAAAACGAGATATTTATTTCTCTCAGTGACACAAAGACCCCGCAGGGTATCATGGCTGTTGTGGGCGAAAAAAGGTATAATCCAGAGGATATAGTTAAAAGAGGAGATTTCTTCATTGTCTGCGAGGAAGTCAAGGACCCGGGAAATTTAGGCACCATTATCCGCACCGCGGACGCATTCGGAGCAAAGGGCGTTTTCCTCACAAAGGACTGCGTTGACCTGTATTCCGGAAAGGTTCTTAGGTCAACAATGGGCTCGGTATTCCATATCCCAATCGTTCAGGGTCTGGAAAAGACCCGAATCATGGAGCTTTTGAAAAAATATAACGTATCCCCTATCGGCGCACATCTTTCCGGCAAAAAAACACCGGACAAGCTGGATTTGAAAAAGCCCTGCGCCATACTCATAGGCAACGAGACCAAAGGGCTTTCCGACGAAATATCGTCTCTATGCGAAGAGCTTGTTAAAATTCCCATGCCGGGAAAAGCGGAGTCTCTGAACGCTTCTGTTGCCGCCGCGGTACTTATGTACGAAACTTTGAGACAAAGGAGGCTGTAAAAAATGAAAAAAAGGTATTTGATCCCTGCCTTCATGCTTTTATTCGGAGGACTTTTCCTCTGGTATGAAAGCAATAAAATAGAAACAAGCACATTTGTATATAAAAACAGGAAACTCCCCGAAAACTTTGACGGATTTTCCATCGTTCAGATTTCGGATCTGCACAACAAAAGATTCTCATCGGGACAAAGAAGGCTCATCAAGAAAATCGAAAGCCTTTCTCCCGACATAATAGTCGTTACGGGCGACATCATCAAAAGAACTTCCATGGAAATGGACAACGCTCTGGAATTTCTGGAAAAGGCCGTGGACATCGCTCCCGTGTACTTCACTCCCGGAAACCACGAAATACATTATGTTCCCAGAAGAACTCTCTATAAGAAAATGCGGGAACTGGGCGTAACCATTCTCATAAATGAGCGGGAGATACTGGATGTATACGGTCAGCAGATAAATCTCTGGGGACTGGATCCCATGAATGAATATATCAAATGTCTGAAGGAAATTTACAAAGAAAAGGACGATTTCAACATACTCCTCGCCCACAGACCCGACAGATTCAGGATTTACGCCAAAAGCAAGGCGGATCTTATACTGGCGGGACACGCTCACGGCGGCGGAATACGCATAAACGGGAAACCTCTTTATGCTCCGAACCAGGGTTTTCATCCTCCCTACGCCTGTGACGCCCATGTGCTTGGCAAGTCCACAATGATAGTCAGCAGAGGTCTGGGAGACGCAGTAATCCCCATACGAATTTTCAACAGACCCGAAATTGTCGAAATAATCTTAAAAAAAGATTACAGTTTCGAATGAGTCCTTGAATAATGACTTTTTTTGTACTATACTAAACATATACTTGATTTTATACTTGATTTGAGTAGTTTTTTTACTTTTTAGAAAGGATTGATTGTATGGCTAACCGTAACCCCATCGTTACAATCACTATGGCTGACGGCGGTGTGATAAAAGCGGAGTTATATCCCGAAGCAGCGCCCAATACTGTAAACAATTTCATTTCACTTATTAAGAAAGGCTTCTATAACGGCCTGACTTTCCATAGAGTTGTTCCCGGATTCATGATTCAGGGCGGAGACCCCAAAGGCAACGGCATGGGCGGTCCCGGATACTGCATTAAAGGAGAATTCCGCGCAAACGGCGTAATCAACGACATAAAGCATGACAGAGGCGTTCTTTCCATGGCGAGAACCCAGAAGAACGACACGGCAGGAAGCCAGTTCTTTATTATGCACGCGGACATCACATATCTTAACGGACAGTATGCCGCTTTCGGCAAAGTCATAAGCGGTATGGATGTTGTGGACAGGATCGCGTCCGCGGCAAGAAACAAATCTGACAAGCCTTATGAGCCTCAGGTTATGCAGACCGTTGAAGTGGATACATTCGGAGTTAATTATCCCGAGCCGGAAAAAATGAAGAGAAGACCTTCCTTCTTCGGATTTTAAGAGCTCCGATTCAGCTTAAATACGTTAAAATCGAAAGACTGTAAGATTTTATATTTCCTACAGTCTTTTTTATTTGTTCTCATCTCCCGCGGTAAGGAGCGCATATATATTTTTAATTCTCTGTGCAAGACAGGAAAACCTTTCTATCTGGCTGTTGTTGTCTACCATTCTGTGGATGCTTTCCTCTCTTCCTGCAATCACTACAAAGTTTTTCGCTCTTGTGACCGCCGTATAAAGCAGGCTTCTTGACATGAGCATTGGCGGTCCCGTCAGCACGGGAATCACTACAATGGGATATTCGCTTCCCTGTGATTTATGTATTGTCACCGCGTATGAAAGCTCCAGCTCCTCCAACTGGGAAGACTCGTATTCCACAGTCTTGTTGTCGTCAAACACGACCGTTACGATCTCATCCTCATCGTCTATGGCCTCGATTACTCCGCAGTCGCCGTTGAAAACTCCCGCCCCGTATTCCTTTATAAGCCCGTCGTCGGAAACTCTCCATTCAATGGAATAGTTGTTTTTCACCTGCATGACCTTGTCGCCCTCACGGAAAAGGGTTCCCTTTACGGAAATTTCGTTTTTGTCCCGGCTTTTGGGATTCAAGGCTTTTTGAAGCGCAAGATTGAGACCTTCCACACCCAGCGTTCCTTTGCGCATAGGCGTAATTACCTGAATATCCGCAAAGGAATCCCTATTCAGATACGCAGGAAGCCTGTTTTTCACAAGGTCCACAATAACCTGCTGGACATCCTCCATATAAGACCTTTTCACAAGATAAAAGTCCTTGCCTTTCTGGTTCAGAACAGGATATTCCCCGTGAATTATCTTATGGGCGTTGGTAACAATGGCGCTTTCCTCCGCCTGCCGGAAAATTTTCGTGAGCTTAACTACCTTCAGAATTCCGCTGGAAATAATGTCCTTCAGAACCATTCCCGCTCCCACGGAAGGAAGCTGGTCCGCATCGCCTACAAGTATGAGCCTCGCACCTTCCGGCACTGCCCGCAAAAGGCTCTGCATCAGCATAAGATCCACCATGGACATTTCATCTATTATGATTACATCGGCTTCAAGAGGATTTTCCTCGTCGTGGTCAAATCTCTGCATACGGCGGTTGTCGTCCAATGAAATAACTCCCAGCATTCTGTGAATCGTCTGGGCATTTTTTCCGGAAGCTTCGCTCATCCTTTTGGCGGCTCTTCCCGTGGGCGCTCCCAAAAGGACTTTCATATCGAGATTTTCGAACATTTTTATAAGTGTGTTTATAAGCGTGGTCTTACCTGTGCCGGGACCTCCCGTGATTACAATAACCCCGTTTTCGCAGACCTCTTCCGCCGACTGGATCTGAACGGGATCCAGATCAAAATCCATGCTGTCCCTTGCCTTTGAAAGAGCCGACCTGCCTGCTTCGGGAAGTATAGGGAAAAAGTCACAGGATATTTCCGCAAGGCGTCTCGCCACATAACCTTCCGCCACATAATAGCTGTTGAGATATATGAAAGCTCCGTCCGGTGTTTCCTCAACCTTTATTTCCTGATTGATCACAAGCTCCAGCAGAGCGTTTTCCACCGCCTCTTCCGGCGCGGAAAGGAGCTCCGATATTTTTCTTATTACCCTTTCCTCCGGCGAACACACGTTTCCGTCAGCGATTTCCTGATTCAGAACATAAAGTATTCCGGCCTTTATCCTGTGGACCGAGTTTTCGTCCACACCCATGGCGAAGGCGATTCTGTCTGCCATTTTAAAACCGATTCCCAGTCCGCTTTCCGCGAGAGCATAGGGATTGGCCTTGACTACCTCAACGGTTGCCGCCTTGTATTTTTTATATATCCTCATGGCGATTGCCGGAGAGATGCCGTAGGACTGAAGGAATACCATAGCGGAACGCATTTTTGCCTGGGAGGAGAAAATCTCGCTTATTTTCATGGCTTTTTCGTATGTAATTCCTTTAATCTCCGCAAGGCGCTCCGGTTTTTCCTCTATGACGAAAAACGCCGCCTCTCCGAATTTCTCCATTATGCGTTTGGCCGTTTTCTTTCCGATTCCCTTTATGATTCCGGAACCCAGATATTTTTCCATTCCGTCAAGGGTCTCCGGGAGCATTTTCTCGTAAAGCTCCACATCAAACTGCTTTCCGTAAGAAGGATGTACCTTGTAGGCGCCGGTGAGGCTTACGGTTTCCCCGGAAATAATGTCGGGAGTGTAGCCTGTGCAAACGATTTCCCGATCCTCTGATTCAATTATGAAAACCGTGTATCCGTTTTCTTCGTTTTTGTATATAACAGAGGTCACCTCGCCTCTGATACAATCCTTTTCGTTCATAAAATCACCTGAATTTATTATACATAAATATGGACCCCAGATAAAGGGTAAAATAAAAAACTCCCAAAAATGCCGATATAAAACTTAGCATTTAAGGGAGTTAAAATTGTTTATCTGTGTGAGGGCTGAGGCTGTTCGTCCGTATCGAATCTTCCGAAAAACGTAAGTCCGTAAAGTCCCGCAAGACCGATTATAGCGAAAATAGTCCTTGCCACCCAGTAAGCGGAGCCGTTGAAAATGGCGGAGATAAGGTCGAAGCGGAAGAATCCTACCAGACCCCAGTTTATGGCCCCCACAATAATTAATATCATTGCAATCCAATTCCAAGTTTTCATGTATAAAAACCTCCTGATTATAAAAAAATAAGTTCAGCCTTAGTATTCCATACATGAGAAATCTTATTCATTTTCGGGTTGAAAAATCAGCTTTTTCCCGTGGAGCCCCATCCGCCGCGGTCATGGTTTCCAAGAAGGTCTGTTTCTTCGAACTCTATTTCCGGCTGATGCTCCATTATTCTGAACTGGCAGATCCTGTCGTTTACCTCTATGACCGTGTCGCGCATGGCAAGAGCGGGAAAGAACCATCTGTCGTTGTCGCCGCAGTATGTTTCGTCTATTACTCCGAAATGGTTGGTCTGGATTATGCCGAAATTCTTATAGGTACTGCTCCTGGGCACGATATGGGCTTCGTAGCCCCTGGGAAGCTCCACGGCTATACCTAAATCAATGAGTCGGAACTCCCCTTTTTTCAGCTCAACCCTTTCCGCGGAACGCAAATCGATCCAGTCGGACTTGCCGTCAATGTATTTCAGTTTTTCTATTTTATCGGAAAAATATCTTATTCTTAATTTTACCAATGCTGTCTCCCCCTTGTTTCAGTCGGCAAAATACGTTTCTTTGCCTTTTTTGACTATGGATTCGAAGTCCGCGCCTTCCACATTGCCTACGGCGCAGAATGAAAGCCTGTCCATATCAAAGAGCTTTTCCGCCATTCTATAAACACTTTCGCAGGTCACGGCTTCTATGCCCTTTATGTCCTCCTCGATGCCTTTATACTCGCCCAAAAGCAGCTTTGAAGCGCCCATGCCCATCATTCTGTTCTGGGTGTTTTCGTTTCCCATGATAATATTGCTGATGAACTGTTCTTTCGTGTTGTTTATGGTTTTCTCGTCCAGTTTGTCTGTGAAAAGGCCTTTTATCTCGCGCAAAATCGAGGTGATCACCTCTTCGCACTGGTTTGTATTCATTGCGGCGTATATGGAGAACAGGCCGCAGTCCTCATATGCGGAGACTGAGCTGTAGATGGAATATGTCAGGCCTTTATCCTCCCTTATCCTCTGGAACAGACGGGAGCTCATGCTGCCGCCAAACGCCATATTCAGGACTGCCAGGTCGTATTTCTCGGCGCTGCCTCTTTTCAACGCGGGAAATGCCATTACAAAGTGGACCTGCTCTATATCTTTCTTTTTGGAAAGCGCGCAGGATTTATATTCAGGCAATGTTTTTCCGTCTTTATCCGGTTTTGGACCAGAGGTCCATCCGCCGAACATTTTCCCGATTTCCTCAAGCATTTCATCTGCTTTGAAATTGCCCGTAGCGGCAATAACCGTATTATCGCATCTGTACTGTTTTTTCATATATTCTTTCAGGAATTCGGAATCGAAGGGAGCGATTGTTTTTCTGGTGCCTAAAATCGGCATGGACATGGAGGAGCCTTTCCAGATGCCGTCGTACAGGATGTCGTAGCAGGCTTCGTCGGGAGCGTCGTCGTACATATCTATTTCCTCGCCGATTACGCTGCGTTCGCGGTTGATGCCATCGTTGTCGAAGAGTGAGTTGAAAAACATATCGCTCAGAACGGTCATTGCGCTTTTTGCGTGTTTATCCAGCACACGGGTATAGAAGCAGGTGTATTCCCTGGTGGTATACGCGTTTATCTGGCCGCCTATGGAGTCCATTTCCTCGGCTATATCCTTGGCTGTTCTGTCGGTTGTGCCTTTAAAGAGCATGTGCTCTATGAAGTGGGAGGCTCCGTTTTCCGCCGGAGTTTCATTGGCGGAGCCGTTTTTAACCCAGATGCCGAAGGAAACACTCCGGACGTAGGGGATTTCTTCTATGATTATATTTAAGCCGTTTTCAAGCTGTTTTTCCAGAACCAAAACAGTCTCACCCTTTCTTTAGCATTGTTAAAAATAGTCTTTCCTTTGCAAAAAAATATATGTTTGGCAAAAAACGGGATGCTTCATGGGGCTCTGCCCCAAACCCCGTTCAGGGCTCTTCGGGTTCCCTGAAATGCTGGAGCAAAACGTAGTGAAGCGTAAGCATTTTAGGGTGATCTCTGCCTTAAGAATCCGCAAGGGACTTCGTCCCTTGACCCGTGTATTATGCGCCGGATAGTTTTTGGCTAAGTTTAAGCTTTTCGAAAATCGGAAGTTTTAAAGAACCGATTTCCCTCTGCATCCTGCGCCGAAGGCGCTCCTCCTAAAACAGGGCTCCCAAAACGCTGGAGTGAACGCAGTGAAACGAAAGCATTTTGGGATAAGAAAATGACCCGGTGTTGTGGTAAAAACTTTATATGCCATAAAACCAAAGTATGTCATAACATAAAAATCTGCACGTCATTTTCGGGAATAAACTTAAGCGGCACAAAAGAATCATGCCGCTCAAAACACCTGAGAATCTTCAGGGATTATTTATTTTATTCGTTGCTGTCATTGTTGCCGCTGTTGTTATTATTGTTGTTGTCTCTGGGTTTTCCGAAGAATCTTCTTCTGCCGTTACCATTATTGCGGCGCTGGTTTCTCTGTCCGCCGTTTCCGTTATTGTTTTCCTCTTCTTCGCCGGGTTCGGGAGGAAGAGTGTCTCTGATGGAAAGGTTCAGTCTGCCCTGAGCGTCGATTTCGGTAAGTTTAACATTTACCTCATCGCCAACTTTAACAGCGTCCTCTACTGTGTTGACACGTTTTCTCGCAAGCTTGGAGATATGCACAAGGCCTTCTTTTCCGGGAGCTATCTCAACAAACGCGCCGAAGCTCATAAGTCTTGTTACCTTGCCTTTGTATATCTGGCCTACTTCGGGTTCCATAACAATGGCTGAGATCATGTCCAAAGCTCTCTGGATATTTTCGTATTCCAGGCCGATTACATAGATCTTTCCGTCGTCTTCCGTGTCAATGTTGCAGCCGGTCTCCTCTATGATCTTCTTGATGGTCTTGCCTCTCGGTCCGATTACCTCTGAAATCTTGTCTACATCGATTGTCATGATGCTGATCTTAGGCACATAAGGAGAAAGAGTTTCTCTGGGCTTGTCGATGGCCTTAAGCATAACCTCGTTGAGGATATACATTCTGGCGCGTCTTGTCTGCTCAAGAGCTCTTGTGATTACCTTATGGGTAAGACCTTTTATCTTCATATCCATCTGGATTGCTGTGATTCCGACTTCCGTTCCGGCTACCTTGAAGTCCATATCGCCGAAGAAGTCCTCAACACCCTGGATATCTGTTATCATTACGAAATCGTCGTCGTTGTCGCCTGTTACCAGACCTACGGAAATACCCGCAACTGGACGTTTGATAGGTACGCCTGCCGCCATAAGGGAAAGGGTTGAACCGCAGACACTGCCCTGTGATGTGGAGCCGTTGGAGCTCAATACATCGGATACAAGTCTTATTGCGTAAGGGAATTCCTCTTCCGAAGGAACAACGGGAAGAAGAGCTCTTTCCGCCAATGCGCCGTGACCGATCTCACGTCTTCCGGGACTTCTTGTACCTTTCGCTTCGCCAACGGTGAATCCGGGCATATTGTAGTGGTGGATATATCTCTTGGATGTCTCCGCAAGATCCAGTCCGTCAAGTCTCTGGGATTCGCTGATAGCGCCTAATGTGGTTACTGTAAGAACCTGGGTCTGTCCTCTTTTGAAGAGAGCTGATCCGTGAGTTCTGGGAAGTACGTCAACCTCTGCGGAAAGAGGGCGGATATCTTCCAGACCTCTGCCGTCGGGACGTTTATGCTCACGAAGAATCATTCTTCTTACTGTCATTTTTTCGAATTTATATACGCTGTCGCCGATCAACGTCTCAACATCGGCATCCTCGCCTGCAAGCTCAAGGATCTTCTCGGAAAGATTTTCAGCAAGCTCTGCTTCGATTTCCTTGATTTTGGCGTCTCTGTCCTGTTTAAGCTCGGAATAAACAGCGTCTTCCATACGGGAATCCGTAATATAATTTGTAATAAGCTCATAAACATCCTCAGGAATGACCTGCTCTTCGTAATGAGCCTTTTCTTTTCCTTCTTTTTCCATAATATCAGCGATGAAGCTGACAACCTTCTTGTTTTCCTCATGGCCGAGGAAGATAGCCTGAAGCATTTTGTCCTCGGGAACCTCGTTTGCTCCCGCTTCGATCATCATAACCTTGTCTTTTGTGGATGAAACGGTCAGGTTCAGGTCCGAAACGGCTCTCTGCTCAGCATTGGGGTTGATTACAAGCTCACCGTCCACAAGACCGATGCTCAGAGAAGAAACAGGGTCTGTGAAGGGGATGTCGGAAATGCAGAGGGCGATGGACGCGCCTATCATTGCCGCGATCTCTGGAGAGCTGTCCTGGTCCACACAAAGAACAGTACATATGATTGATACATCGTTTCTGTAATCCTTGGGGAATAAGGGACGAAGAGGTCTGTCGATACATCTGGATGTAAGGACTGCCTTTTCGGAAGGTCTGCCTTCTCTTTTGATGAATCCGCCGGGAATTTTTCCTACAGCGTAAAGTCTCTCTTCGTAGTCGATGCTCAGAGGGAAAAAGTCTATTCCCGCTCTGGGTTTTTCTGATGCTGTGGCGGTCGCTAAAACAACTGTGTCTCCGTATCTTACGAGAGCGGCGCCGTTGGCAAGCTCAGCTACTCTGCCGATTTCTACTGAAAGAGTTCTGCCTGCCAGTTCCATAGAATATGTTCTGTACATAAAAGTCTCCTTTCGCAAACTTGCTAAACGGAGAATCCGAGGCTACACAAAATTTCCGCTGTAACAGCGAATTTCATCTGCTTTTTCAAGTAAACAAAATTCACAGCTACAACTTTTGGAAATAAGTTCAGGCTCGAATGCTCCATTTATAATTATTACATTTTTACCGAAGTTTAATCAGGTTCAGGGCAATGACCTGCGCCTTCCTCTGAAAAAACAACATACATAGTTATTTTACCACATTTGGATATGGTTTAGCAAAGCTTTTTGATAACTTTTTGATATTTTTTCCAAAGAACGAAAATGTGTTTATCTGATTTTCGGCTCAATACAAAAGAACGGCGGGAAATTCCGCCGTTCCTTAAAAATTATTATTTTTTAATTAAAATATTTGTCATAACCATCCTTTGTATAAATTAAATCGATTTTATGTCCTCAATAGCCTCTTTGGTTACTGTCACGGTCTTTTCCGCGCCGTCCCAAATTATATGTTCATCTGAAACATTGAAAGCGTTGAATAATGCTCTCATAGGAAGGAAAATCCTGTCGCCGGCGATTACGGGAGCTGTATCGATTTCGACTATATCATCGCCGATTTTGACTGCTTTCTCTCCCACTGTACAGGAAACAACTTTTCCATCCGGTCTTGTGAAGGACGCTGTCTTTGTCTCATTGTCCCATGCGATGTCATTATCGGAAATGCCCAGGGCATTTGCAACAACCCTTACGGGAAGCATTGTTCTGTCATTTTCATCGATGAACGGAGCGGAATCCATTTCCATATCAACTCCGTTCAGCTGATATTTGGTATCTCCAATCTTAATTGTCATCAAAGGCGCGTTTTCATCGGGATTTACAGGCTGTGTGCCGTCGTCCCAGCCTGCGTAGACCGTCTTGGAGCTGTTCATTGTTATGCTTTCGATTTTCTGTGTGCATTCCTTGTCCGCATACCATCCTGTGAAGGTATAGCCATCCTTAACGGGTGTCTTGTCAAGGGTTACATTATCGCCCGCGCTGTGGCTTTCGGATTTGATTTCAGAACCTCCGTTTGTATTGTATGTAAGCACGAAGCTTACGGTTCCGGAAGCGCCGCCGCCGGTTGTGGCGGGTTGCTGTCTGGTGAAGGTTGCAAAAATATTTACATCGCTTGCGGGCATTATAAATGCATTATCTGTTACCTCAACTTCGTTGTCCTCAGAATCGGTTACAGTCAGTTCATCAAACTTATATCCCTTCTCTGGTGTAATCGTCAGGGTTACTTCCTCGTCCTTTGCAGCCAGATCTTTATCCGCCTGAACCGTACCGCCTGTAATGCCTTCTGTTACATTCACATTGTATTTGATTACCTCGAACTGAGCCGATATCGTTACATCCCCTGCGGGCATATCAAATGTGTACTGGTAGTTTCCGAGTGATAAAGGACTTATTTCTGTTTCGTTCTCGCCCTTCATATATGTTGCTTTCAGGGACCCTTCCGTAAGCTTGTATTCCTCCTCAGGTGCAACTGTCAGAGTTACAGGAGTTCCGATGGTTGCAGTTCCCATGTCTGCAGTTACAGAACCGGTTTCGGAACTGTAAGGTGTTATTTTGTAATCAATAGCATTGAATATTACTCTTACATTTACATCTCCGGGAGGCATTTTGAATGTATACTCTCCTGCGTTCGCTCCGTCAGTGATATGTACAGGAGTATTGCTATCTCCGTATGTTACTGCGAAAGCTATAATCTCATAGCCTTCTGCCGGCGCAACTGTCAGAGCCACTTCATCATCCGTTTTTGCTTTTGCCGGAGCGGTTACAGAACCGCCTGTCAAATTGCTCGGTGTGGTTATTGTGTACTCATTTGCCGTGAATACAGCATTTATAACTACATTTTTTGCCGGCATAGTAAAGCTCTTTGTATCCTTAATTTCTACTGCGTTTTCGCCTTCAGGCGTATATGTGAGAGTGGTAAGCTCATAGCCCGCATTGGTATTAACTGTTACGTTTACTGTATCATCTGTTTTTGTTTTTGCCGGAGCGGTTACAGAACCGCCTGTTATCTGGCCGGGTGCAGTTATTGTGTATTCCGCAGTCGGTGTGTCATGGATATGATCCTGATAGGTAATGGTAGTCTTGGGTATAAACATCTCTGTGTGTATATAAGTAGTTCCATAAGAGGCTGTATATTTATACACAGCACTATACAAATTCGATTTAACTCCGTAAAAAAATGTACTTCTCCAATCGCCTGCCTCTGTAACACAACTAGTCACAAGGAGATTCCCGCCATTGTATACATAGGGCTCAGTGAACTCAATCGTAATCGTGGATTCGCCCAAAAATACATCATATGCGACTTCACAAACCTCAACGGCGTCATCTTTGTAAGGAATGATTTTATCCTCTTCAAATTCCGTTTCATTGACCTCATATAGGTAAAAAGTCCATTTACCATCTTTAAGAGCAAGACCATCAGTAGTATAATATGTCAAATCTGTAATTTCCTTGCCTTCTAAATCGGTCAGCATATCAGCCGGAATAATATACTGGGATTCAGAATCTTCTGTATCTGCGTAAAATCCATACACCGGGACGTGGCCACTGGTTTCTTCACCATCAGCAACAGTCAGTGTGCTCGCAGGCTCCTCCGCCATGGCCATGGTCGGCATCAGCCCCAAGATCATCACCGCCGCAAGGATAATACCGAGAGATTTTTTAATTTTTTTCATAATAAATGCCTCCTTTCATTAAATTGACATTAACGTTTGTTTATAAATTTATTGTATAACAAAACCGGCGGAGTTACAATCGTCAAAGTGAGATTTTTTGGAGAGTTGGGGTAGAATTGACAGCATACAAAACAGTTCACAGTTACGCTCTCTTATTTCTATGGTTTATTCGCAAAAGTTATAAGTTGTATATGCTAAACTGGTTTTTTCCATTTAATACAATTCCTGTGATATTTCGGATTTTGGCGAACCTGACTTTATTCTATCACAGAAAGTGTCTTTTTGCTTGAAGCTAAAGCTTTCTTACTCCCCCAGCATAGCTGGGGGTTTATTTGTTCCTAAAGGCACAAAAAAATAGAGAGGATTTTAATCCTCTCCAAATTAGTTTTGCCGTATTCCGGTTTAAAATTATTTTCTTAAACCAAGCTCTGCAATAAGGGCACGATATCTTTCGATATCCTTGTCTTTGAGGTAGTTTAATAAACCACGTCTCTGACCAACCATTTTTAAAAGACCTCTTCTGGAATGGTGGTCTTTTTTGTGCACTTTAAGATGCTCTGTTAAATGTTTGATTCTTGCTGTTAAAAGAGCGATCTGCACCTCGGGTGAACCTGTGTCGTTAGGTGTTCTTCCGAATTTTGCGACTATTTCGCTTTTGTTGATTGTGTCTGCCATTTTTTCTTCCTCCTAAATTTAATATATAGCCCAAGCTAAGACAAAGGTCGGAGTTTCCTTACGTCTGAGCAAAGGTTTTTTCAACTATTTGATATTACCACAACAATTTATAAATATCAATAGTTTTTTAGCATAAATTCAATGTTTTTTCAGCCCTTAGAATATATTTCTCACAAGCCATGCATATGAATCGGGACTTATCTTGCCGTCAGCGTCTTTTACTATATGGAGACTCTGCTCGAATGTGTAGTCCGCCATCTCTGCCTCGGGCGCACTGCTGAACTCCACCTCATAATAATGATCAGAAATATAGTAGGAAGTAGGCTGTCCTTCTTTTTCGTCCCAATAAGCTATACATCTTTCGTAGTTGTTCAGTTTTTCAGTAAATCCAACAATATCCATGGCGCCCTGCATTCCGTCGACCATATCGCTTAATTTCCCTTCGATCCTGATAACGGGAGAGTCATCCTCCAGTTCGTAATCCTTTAAGAAATCCGTAGCGACAACATATGTTATATCCAGATTCGGTACGTGAACATAGTGTTCACCGTGTAAAGCCAGTTCTGTGCTCATGGAATCACCGTATCTTGCCTTCAGATTTCCGTAATTAAGGTAAATGTTTGATACCGCATGGTTTGCCACAACGATCATATCATCCTCGGGGCCTACATAAATATCGGAAGGCAGACTGGCTGTCAGAATGGAAACTGTTTTCGTGTCGTTGTCCCAGTCTACTCTGCAGTTCAGGCTTTCCGCTACAAAACGCGCGGGAACAAGGGTCCTTCCGTCTATTATCTGCGCGGGAACGTCCAGAGTTACCGGCTTGCCGTTTACAAATGCATCAGTATCGTTTATTTTAAGCTTTATTGTGGTGTATCCCGAATATGCCGAAACGATTTTTGTGTCGCTGTCCCAGTTTACATTTGCGCCCAGATCCTCAAAAATCGCTCTCACGGGAACAAGGGTCCTGCCTTCTATGATCGCAGGCGGAACATCCAGATTAATGGGTCTGCCGTCAATAGTAAGGGAAACCGCTCCAAAGGCTGTTGTAGCAAAGCATACCGATGCCAGAGCAGCCGCTATTACTCCATAAGGTTTCATTTAAATCACATCCTTGTCAATATACGCAAATCAAATTTTGTCTCTCCAGACGTCAAAATCCGGAGAAGCAAAATAATCCTTCGCCGTCTGTGTGTCTTTCGTCATCTGCGCCACAAGCTCGTCAATGCTTCCGAACTTCCTTTCATCCCTTATCCATTTATAGAAGTTGGTCTTTACGTTTTCTCCGTAAATCATTTTATCAAAATCGAAAAGGAAGGTCTCAACAACCTTTACCTGTCCGTTTACCGTAGGGTTGTAGCCTACATTTGTAACGCCGTAATAAGGCTTGCCGTCATAATAGGTTACTGTGGCGTAAACTCCGTTTGGCGGGAAAAGCTTATTAAAGTCCGCGTGTACGTTTATTGTGGGAAAACCGATGGTTCTGCCCAGTTTCTTGCCTTCTATAACCGTTCCCTGGGTGAAATAGGGCTCCAGAAGAAGCTTGTTGGCTGTTTCCACATCCCTGTCCAGAAGACAGCTTCTTATTCTTGTGGAACATACTCTTTCGCCGTCAATGTTTACAATAGGTACGCTGATAACTCTTATGCCAAGCTCTTCGCCTCTTTTCTGAAGAAGATCAACTGTTCCCATGCCTCTGTTCCCGAATGTGAAGTTTTCGCCCACAACAACAACCTTCGGATTGAGGTTGCCGAAAAAGTAATCCATAAAACCTTCGGGAGACGTAGCCGCAAATTCTCTTGTGAATACCTGTTCCACATATAAATCTATGCCTGTTTTTTCAATGGCGCGGTATTTCTCCTCTCTTGTAAGAATCAGAGCGGAATGCTCCTTGTGGTTGAAAAGAAACATGGGATGGGGGTTGAATGAGTATAAAACCGACTGAAGGTTTTCCTTCGCCGCCCATTCCTTTGTAAGCTCTATAAGCCTTCTGTGACCCATATGAAGTCCGTCAAAATTTCCCAGTGTTATGGCTGAGGGCTTGTCAAGAGTTATAAATTCGTCCGTTATGTGCCTCATTTTTATATTCTCCTTAATAACAGTATTATGCGGAATCAATTCCGCCCAATCTGTCAGATTATGTTAAAAAGTATTTTATATTAATGTGTATTTATAAAAGCATTCTTACGGGAACAAGCATATTTTCATTTCTTTCCCCGTCGAATCTGTATTCATAGATTCCTGCCAGTTTATTGTCATCATAATAAGCTATGAGCTTTTCTCCCTGCTCGAGAGGATATTCCGTTTCAAAGAAATCCTCGTATATCCTTCCGCCGTTTACAAGTATTTTCTCCGCTTCCGGCTTTACATATGCCTTCTTCCAGCTTTCGAAAAAATTTTCCATGGGGATTACGGCTTCCGAGATCCTGTTCTCTTCCGCGAGAGCTCTGAGTTCATCAATTCTTATGCTGTTTTCCAGAACAAAGCCCGATGTTTCGGTCCTTGTCAAAGACGCCATATGTCCTCCGCAGCCCAGAGCCTTTCCTATATCGGAGCAGAGAGTCCTGATATATGTGCCTTTTGAGCATTTTACGTCAAGAAGGCATTCATCAGGAAAATTATATTCCAAAATATCTATGCTGTAAATAAAAACCTTCCGTTTTTTCCGCTCTATCTCCTCGCCTTTGCGGGCAAGCTCATAAAGCTTTCTGCCGTTGACCTTTATTGCCGAATACATGGGCGGAGTCTGCATATACTCTCCAATAAAACCATTTACGGCGGATCTTATATCATCAAGGTTTGCCGTGACCTCTTTTTCTTCAAGAACGTCGCCTGAGGCGTCCTCTGTTGTGGTTGTAACTCCCAGCTTCAGAAGAGCCTGATACCTTTTGTATCCGTCCATTATGTATTGGGATATTTTCGTGGCTTTCCCTATACAAACGGGAAGAACGCCTTCCGCGTCAGGATCCAGAGTGCCTGTATGCCCGCATTTTGGTCTTCCGCAGAGCTTCCGCACTATGGCGACCACGTCATGGGAAGTGAATCCCTTTTCCTTACAGACATTTATGATTCCGTCCATAGCTTATTCCTCATCGTCAAGAGCCTTGTTCACGGCGTCTATGATCGTCTTGCAGGCTTCGTCCAAAGGTCCTTCTATGGTGCATCCGGCAGCGTTCACATGACCGCCTCCGCCGAAAGCTGACGCAATTTTGCTTACATTGACTTCTCCGTCCGCTCTCATGCTGATCCTTATCTCTCCGTTTTCCTTCTCTTTGGCGAATACGGAGACCTTGGTGCCTGCCGTTCTTTTGAAGTATTCGGAAATTCCGTCCAGCTCTGAGGAGGAGCTTCCGCATTTATCAATATCATCTTTGGTAATATATGTGAACACAAAATCCCCGTTATGAAGAAGTCTGGCGTTATTTATGGTGACTGCAGTAGCCAGCGTCTGGGTGAAATTCTGTGTGTAGAACATTCTGTTATATACCTTTGAAAAAGGTATTCCGTATGCCATAAGCTCGCCTGCCGCGCGCATTGTGGAAGGCTTTGTGGAAGAATGTCTGAATCCGCCTGTATCGTAAATTATTCCGGCGTAAATAAGGGTCGCCGTATCTTCGTCTATGGGGAATGTATCCTTTATGACCTCGTATACCAGCTCTGAAGCCGAAGCCGCGTCTCCGTCCACATAATTCAGATCGCCGTAGCCTTCGTTGGTGCCGTGGTGGTCTATGCAGATGGTTTTGGGAGCCTTGTCGAAAACCGGCTCCGCAAGGCCAAGCCTTTTTTTGTCCGCACAGTCCAGAGCTATGAAAAGATCGCACTCCGTGTCCTCAAACTCAGGGAGCTTATAAAGGCCTTCCACAGGAATATTCAGATATTTTTCCGGCATTTCCTCAATGTAGACCCACGCATCCTTTCCCGCAAGGCGCAGAGACTTTGCAAGACCGCAGCTGGAGCCTACGGCGTCGCCGTCAGGAGAAGTATGAGCGGAAATGATGATTTTTTCCGCTCCGGAAATGACCTGCCTGATTTCATCAAAGCTGTTGTTCTTCATCCTTATGCTCCTCCTTAGCGCTTATTTCGTCTATGAGCTTAGACATCCTTATGCTGTATTCCAAAGAATCATCATGCTTGAAAATCAGCTTGGGAGTAAGGCGCAGATTCACTCTTTCCGCCACAAGCTTCCTGATGAAGCCTTCGCCGCTTTTCAGGGCTTCCATGGTGTTATTTGTCTCTTCCTCTGTTCCCAGCACCGAAATATAAACCTTACAGAATTTAAGGTCCTGAGTAGTCTCTACCTTAACCACGCTTACCATGGGCGCCATTCTGGGGTCTTTTATTTCCGTTCTGATGATCTCAGCTATTTCACGCTGAATCTCATCGTTTATTCTTACCATTCTGGTTCTTTGCTTACCGTTTTTCATACGTTTTCACCTACCTGGGAATTTCTACCATTGTGAATCCCTCGATAATATCTTCTACTTTAATATCATTGAATTTCTTAAGCACGATACCGCATTCGTATCCTGCGTTTACTTCCTTAACGTCGTCCTTGAATCTTCTTAAGGATTCCATTTCGCCTTCGTATACAACGATACCGTCTCTGATAAGTCTTACCTGATTGCTCCTCTGGAACTTGCCGTCCTGAACATAGCAACCGGCAATAGTGCCTATGCCTGAAGCCTTGAATGTCTGGCGGACTTCGGCGTGGCCTACGACCTGTTCTTCATAAACAGGATCCAGCATACCTTTCATAGCCGCTGTAATATCCTCGATTGCGTTATAAATTACTCTGTAAAGACGTACGTCAACCTTTTCCTCGTCAGCAAAGGCTTTTGCCGCGGGCTCGGGTCTTACGTTGAATCCGATAATAATTGCGTTGGAAGCCGAAGCCAGCATAATATCCGACTCTGTTATTGTTCCCACCGCGCCGTGAATTATGTTAATTCTTACTTCCTCATTTGAAAGTCTTTCAAGGCTGGAGCGCACTGCCTCAACCGAACCCTGAACATCGGCTTTGACAACTATGTTGAGCTCCTTGATGTTTCCGGCCTGGATCTGGTTGAAGAGATCGTCAAGAGATACCTTAACGGTAGCTTTCTTGGTCATTTCAACTCTTTCTTTGGCCACTACGGATTCCGCAAGCTGTCTTGCCTGTTTGTCGCTTTCCGCTACATAGAAGCTGTCGCCTGCCGCGGGAACCTCTGAAAGTCCAAGGATCTCAACGGGTTTGGAAGGACCTGCTTTTTTAACTCTTCTGCCCTTGTCGTCCATCATTGCGCGGACTCTTCCGTAGGATGTGCCGATTACCACAGGGTCACCCACATTCAGTGTGCCGTTCTGCACAAGTACAGTGGCAACGGGACCTCTTCCCTTATCCAGCTGAGCCTCGATAACCGTTCCTCTTGCTTTTTTATTGGGATTGGCCTTAAGCTCCTTCATTTCAGCGGAAAGGATTATCATTTCCAGAAGGTCGTCAAGTCCCTGTTTTGTTACGGCTGAAACAGGAACGCAGATTGTTGTTCCGCCCCAGTCTTCCGCAAGAAGTCCGTATTCCGTAAGCTCCTGCTTAACCCTGTCGGGATTTGCCGCAGGTTTATCGATCTTGTTAATTGCTACTATTATTTCAACTCCTGCCGCTTTGGCGTGGTTTATCGCCTCTATGGTCTGAGGCATAACGCCGTCGTCCGCCGCTACGACAAGAACAGCTATATCTGTTACCAATGCTCCCCTGAGACGCATAGCCGTGAAGGCCTCGTGTCCGGGAGTATCTAAGAATGTTATGGGATTTCCGTCTATTTCAACTGTGTAAGCGCCGATGTGCTGGGTGATTCCGCCTGCCTCGGTAGCTGTTACGCTGCTGTGTCTGATTGCGTCCAGAAGCGATGTTTTGCCGTGGTCAACGTGGCCCATTACAACAACTACGGGAGGTCTGGGTTCCAGATCTTCTTCCCTGTCATTGTCATCCGCTCCGAAAGCTTCCTCGAAAACGTCCTTTTCCACTTCATGCTCCACTATTACGTTGAATCCCTCTCCTATGGATGACGCAAGGTCGAAATCCATAGACTGGTTTATGCCCAGCATAACCCCTTTCATCATAAGGGCTTTGATTACTTCCGTACTTCCTTTTCCAATGAGATCAGCGAATTCTTTTACGGTGATTGTTTCGGGTATTTCTACGATTTTAATCTGATCTTCCTTGGGTTCGGGTGCCGGTTTGGGAGGAGCCTTCTTTACTTCCTTCTCCTTTCCCTTATTGTCCTTTTTAGAGGGTTTTCCGTTCTTCTGATTGTTCTTCTTTCCGAACTGATTGTTATTGCGGCGGTTATCATCGTTTCTGTCGTTTTTGCTGAATTTGTTTCTTTCGGGTCTTTCAGGCTTTTCTACTTTGTCACGGAAACTTTCGTTTCTGCGCTCAACTCTTTCGCTCTTGTCGTTTCTTTCTATTCTGTCTGTGGGACCGCCCGCATTCTTAAGTCTGTCGTTTCTCTGATTATTTCTTTGATTGTTTCTGTTGTCTCTCTGATTACCGCCATGCTGATGATCCTGGCCTCTGAAGGGTCTTCCGCCTCTTCCTTCGTTTCTGTCGCCTCGGTTATCATTGCGGTTATTGTTATTATTTCTGTTTTGATTGCTGCCCGGTCTGTTATTTCCCTGCCTGTTCTGATTTCCTGAGCCATTTTCTGCCCTTTCGGGTCTTCTTTTCTCCGTTCTTTCAGCAGGTCTTCTTTCCGGTTTGCCGGCCGGCCTGGAATTATTCTCTTTTTTGGGCATAGGTTTAGCGTTGCTGTTAGCGTTATTATTCTTTACCTCTGCCTTTTTCTCTTCTTTTTTCTCGCCTCTGTTATCTTTGACGTCCTTATGCTCTTTTACTTCTTTTACCTCTTTAACTTCTTTTGCCTCTTTTGTCTCTTTGACGTCTCTGCTTTCTTTAACTTCTCTGACTTCCTTGTTTTCTTTGACCTCTTTGTTGTCTTTTCCGTTCTTATTGTTATAGAAAGCGATAACCTTGTTTGCGATTTCGTCTTCGACGCTGCTCATATGACTTGCAACCTCAACATTGAAGTCTTTGAGCTTTTCCATAAGTTCCTTTGTGGGAACGTTTACTGTTTTAGCCAGCTCATGTACTCTTAATTTTTTAGGCAAAACAACCACCTCCGATTACTAAAAACCCATATTTTACATCATAAATCTCTCACTTTCTTAAATGTAACCTGTGCCGCTTTAAAAGAGTTTTTTTCAAGCTTCCGCTATCTTAATTATGCTTCCCGAAAATCCCTCGTCGGTGATTCCCAGTACTGCTCTTTTTTCTTTGCCTAACGCGCGGCCCAGCAGGGATATGTTTCCAACTACTATAAGTTCCGTGTTATATGATTCACACATATTTGTGAATTTCTTTTTTGTGTTTTCCGAAGCGTCCTCGGCGAGTATTGCAAGTCTGACCTCTCCTGCCTTTATCCCTTTGGATACGGCAAAATCTCCCGAGACAAGCTTTCCCGCTCTTTTGGCCAGACCCACCATGGAATAAAACTTTCTCTCGTCCATATTATTCCCACAAACCTTTCTTTGAGGCCTCTATCTCCTGTCTGAGCTTTTCTTCCTCTATGGCTTTAAGCTCCTGGGCAAGGGATTCGTAAACCTCGTCTGGTACTGATGTTTTGAAGGACCTTTCCAGTCCTCTGGATTTCTTCGCTTTTTTCAGACACTCCTCATTTTTGCATATATAAGCTCCTCTGCCGGGTTTCTTTCCCGTAGTATCCAGACTGAAAACACCCTCATCGTTTCTCACGATTCTTATGAGCTCTCTTTTGTCCTTCATTTCCTGGCAGCCGGTGCATTTTCTCAAGGGAATTTTTCTTGTTTTCAAATCAGTTCCCTCCTATTGTCAAAAAATCTTACTCGTCATATTCTTCGTCCGAATCATCTAAATCATTTTCCTCAAAATCATCGTATTCTCCGGACTCATCATACTCATCATAGTATTCGTCATCGAACTCCTCGTCGTAATCCCCGTCTTCATCGATAAGATCATAATCGTCATCATAATATTCGTCGTCATAATCATCATCGTCATCAAGGAATCCCGTTTCATAAGCCTGAGACTCGCTCTTTATGTCGATTCTCCATCCTGTGAGCTTCGCCGAAAGACGGGCGTTCTGGCCTTCTCTGCCTATCGCGAGTGAAAGCTGATGATCGGGAACTACGATTTTCGCGCTCTGGTCCTCTTCGTTTACCTTAACGGAAATTACCTTTGAGGGACTTAACGCCGCCGCGATGTATTTAGCGGGATCGGGGTCCCAGTTGATAATATCGATTTTTTCGCCGCCCAGCTCATCCACGATAACGTTTACCCTGTATCCGTTCTGACCTACGCAGGCGCCTACGGGATCAACGTTTTCGTCCTTTGAGTAAACGGCGATCTTGCTTCTTAATCCTGCCTCTCTGGCAATGCTCTTGATTTCAACCGTTCCGTCATAAACCTCGGGCACTTCCTGCTCAAAAAGCCTTTTTACCAGCTCGGGATGAGTTCTGGATACATAAATCTGAGGGCCTTTTGTGTTCTGGCGAACCTCAAGAACATAAACCTTTAATCTTTGCTGGAATTTCAGCTCCTCTCCGGGAATCTGCTCGTTGGGAGTAAGAATAGCGTCCATTTTCCCCATCTGGATAATGTAATTGCGTTTTTCCTTTCTCTGAACTATTCCCGTCACAACATCCTTTTCCTTGTTTATATACTGTTTGTAAAGTATTTCTCTTTCCGCCTCACGGAATTTCTGCACAACGACCTGCTTTGCCGTCTGGGCCGAAACTCTGCCGAAGTTTTTGGGCGTTACGATAATATCGATAACGTCGCCAACCTGGAAATGAGGGTTTTTCTGCCTTGCTTCCTCAAGGGATATCTCAAGGTTTTTGTCCTGCACCTCTTCCACAACGGTTTTTTCCGCGTAGCATTGGATGTTGCCCGTTTCCCTGTCGATAATTACCTTTATGTTCTGGGAAGTTCCGAAATTTTTCTTGCAGGCGGATACTATTGACGATTCTATGGCTTCAAATATGATTTCTTTATCTATGCCTTTTTCTTTTTCTATAATGTTTAATGCCTCCAGAAATTCTTCGGAGTTCATATTCTCTGTCTTAGCATTCTTCGCATTCTTCGAATTTCTCATTTTTCTTATTCCTCTTCCTTAAAATATCACAGCCAGCCTTACAGAAGCTGTTTCTTTTCTTGAAAATTCATATTTAGTTCCGTCTTCTCCGGAAATAAGTACTGTATCGTCATCCGTAAGGCCTTCCAATGTACCCTGATATTCCTTCTGTCCGTTCAAGGCTTTATAGAGCTTAACATCCACCAGCTCTCCCTTGTATTTTTCAAAATCCTCTTTCTTTTTCAACGGTCTGTCTATACCCGGCGAGCTTACCTCAAGAATATACGCTTCCTCGATAAAGTCCTTTTCGTCAAGCACCTTTTCCATGCTTCTGCTGATGTTTTCGCAGTCATCTATTGTGACTCCGCCTTCCTTATCCACGTAAAGACGCAGATATTTATTAGGTCCTTCCTTGACATATTCGGCATCCACAAGCTGGCATCCCGCTTCTTCAGCTATTTTTTCTGCTATTTCAGACGCCGCCTTTTCAATATCCTTTACCTTGGCCATGTTAAAAACACCTCCTTCTGACCGCATACAGTTTTCGGGAAAAACTAAGAGTGAGCTTTCCGCTCACTCTTTTTCCCTGCGACAACTGATTTTTACTTATTATATCACTAAAACCCATGCTTTACAAGCCCAATTTACATTTTATAGGTAACTTTTATCTGTATATTATCTCTTCCCTCTTGGGACCGTTGGAAACTATGGTTATGGGAGCTTCTATCTCCTTTTCTATGAATTCCACGTATTTCTTTGCGTTTTCGGGCAGATCCTCATACTTTTTAATGCCTCTGACATCGCATTTCCAGCCGGGAAGCCTCTTCAAAACGGGCTTTGCCTTGCTCAGCATATCCGTATGAGGAAAATCCCTTGTAATCTCGCCGTCTATATCATATGCCACACAAACGGGAATCTCGTCCATATAACCCAGAACATCTATTGCGGTCAAAACCACCTGTGTGGCTCCCTGAAGCATACATCCGTAACGGGTAGCGACGCAGTCGAAATAGCCCATTCTTCTGGGACGGCCCGTTGTTGCGCCGTATTCGCCGGCGTCTCCGCCTCTGTCGCGGAGAATCTGAGCTTCCTCGCCAAAGATCTCGCTTACGAAAGGTCCCGCTCCTACCGCGCTGGAATACGCCTTTGTTATGGCGATAACATCGGTTATCTCCTTTGGCGGAATGCCTGCTCCGATAGACGCGAAGCCTGCCAGAACCGATGAAGATGTGGTATAGGGATAAATGCCGTGATCAGGATCCTTCAGCGCGCCCAGCTGGCCTTCCATAAGCACGGTCTTGCCTTCCTTTACGGCTTTGTTCAGGTAAACCGCCGTGTTTTCCAGGTATGGCTCCACTATATCCTTATAACCCTTTATCTCCTCAAAAAGAGCTTTGGGGTCAAGAGGCTCTTTGTGATAAAGGTTCACAATAAGCGCGTTTTTGATGGCGCACACGTTTTCCAGCTTTTCCATCAATAATTGCTCATCGAAAAGATCCGTTATTCTTATGCCGATCTTTGCGTATTTGTCTGAATAGAAAGGCGCTATGCCTGATTTTGTGGAGCCGTACTGTTTGGAGGAAAGACGTTCCTCTTCGTACTCATCCAGAAGTATATGATAAGGCATAAGAAGCTCAACTCTGTCGGAAATAAGTATCTTCGGGTTCTTTATGCCTCTTTCATTCAGGTAATCCAGCTCTTTTTTGAAGTAAGGCACATTGAACGCCATGCCCGTTCCGATAATATTGACTATATTTTCATGGAATACCCCTGAGGGAAGCTGGTGCATTGCGAATTTGCCATACTTGTTTATGATTGTGTGTCCTGCGTTGCTGCCGCCCTGGAAACGGACCACTATATCGGCATTTTCAGCAAGGATGTCCGTAATTTTACCTTTTCCCTCATCGCCCCAGTTAGCTCCTACGATTGCTTTTATCATAAAAAAACCTCCTTTTTGCAAAGTGAAATTTTAATCTCTTTCTCCTAACTATATTTTATACTTATACATTTTGTTTGTACAATAAATATTTATTATACCTAATATTCGTATTGCAAATAATCGGGCTTTTCCATTGGTGTTTTTGGCCGGTTTATTGTTTTACCCTCTTCAATGTGGTATTATAAATTCAGGATAAATCAGTTTATTTAAAAAAGGAGGATTATATATGAAGAAATCTTTAATGAAAGCTTCCGCTTTGATTCTGGCCGGCGCAATGAGCTTCGGCGCAATGTCTTCCATGGCTCTTGCGGACAGCGGTATTAATGTTAAGGTAAACGAAAAAGCCGTTAATTTCCCCGACGCAAAGCCTTTCATTGACGAAAACAGCCGTACTCTTGTACCTTTAAGACCCATCGGCGAGGCTCTGGGCATGATCGTAACATGGGACGCAGACAACAGGGTGGCAATCTTCGAAAAGAATTTCCAGTCCGTGGCATTTTTCATTGACAAAAATGTGTATGAGATCGCCACGGGAAAAGAGGTAAAACATGAGGAAATGGACACAGCGGCAGTTATTTCCGAGGACAGGACCTACGCTCCCGCAAGATACCTTGCAGAGGCATTCGGATATGAAGTTGGCTGGGACAACGACACCAGGACCGTTACAATAACCGGAGATTCCGGCGAAATGCCCGTTATTCCCGACAATCCCGCTCCTTCCGGTGACATGACTGGCGAAGAGCTTCTGGCTCTCCTTGCCGATCCTTTCGACTTTTCCAGCGGAGCAGGCGGCTGGGGTACGGAACTCAAGATCCATTCAGACGGAAGCTTTGACTGCAACTTCCACGACTCCGAAATGGGCTCAACAGGTCCCGGATACCCTCACGGAAGTATGTATGTTGCTGTATGCTCCGGACATTTCAGCATTCCCAAAAAGGTAAATGATTATACATACTCCATGGAGCTTCTTGACATTAAATATGAAAATGAAATTGACAAAGAGGAAATCATGGATGAGATCAAATTCATCTACACCACGGCTTACGGTCTGGACGGAGGCAAAACGTTCCATATTTACACTCCCGACGCTCCCGTTTCTCAGCTTCCCGAAGAGTTCAAGAGCTGGGTCTATGATCTGAGAGTGAACCCCGACCAGGAAAAGCTTGGATTCTACGGAATCAACAACCTTGTGGAAAACTACGGCTTCACATCCTCTAACGGCGTGGAGGCTGTGGGCTGATAAGCTTTTTTAATACGATAATGACAAAAAAACAAAGCAGACTTTGCGGAAAATATCCGCAGGGTCTGCTTTTTAATTTCAGTTATTAAATTATACTGCCCAGTACTCTTACCCAGAATGTAAGGCCAAGATTAATGAAGGGTCTGTAAACTGCTCCGATTACTCCGAAAAAGAGAAGAAGCAGGAATATCATCTGGAACAGCTTCTCATTGCCTGTGAAGGTTATCCTCTGCCTGGTCGGAAGGACCGCCGTCAGGACCTTGGCGCAGTCCATAGGGCTTACGGGCCAGAGGTTATACAGAGCCAGAGACACATTATACTGGAACATAAGTCTGAACATATATGCCAGATATGTGTTTGAATAGAATTTCGACCATAGAATCAGGAATACGGGAGCTATGCAGAAATTTATTACCGTGGGAAGCACAGCCGTTGTGATGATTCCCCTTTTCTTGTTTTTATAGGCTGACGGGGAAGTGTTTACGGGCTTGCCCCAGCCGAAACCCGTCACCAGCATGAGTATGAATCCTATGGGCTCAAAGTGGTTGAAGGGATTCAGAGTCAGTCTTTTATTTATTTTAGGCAATCTGTCGCCAAGACCCGTAGATACCGCCGCTCTTGAAAACTCGTGTACCATGACGGCAATGAGGATCCCCGGAACAGAAAGCGCAAGCGCTATGAGCTGATTCATAAAAAATTCTCCTTTTGAATCTTTATTAAATAAAATAATATCAAATCAAAGGCTTTTAGTCCATAGAAATTTTAAAATAACCCACCGCAGCGAATATCTTTTTATCGAAATTATTCCCGTTTTTTAAAACACTTTGTCCTCTTTTGTTTACACTTGCGGAAAAATTCAGTATAATCAACTTAAATCAAGTTAAACGAGGTATTGTTATGAAGGTCTTATCCGTATCCGAAACTGAAAACATACTGAAAAACACGCCTATCGGGGAAATTCCGGAAAAGATAAAAGAGTTTGAGGCCGATGAGCGGAAATCCGTTAAAAATCTCATCGCAAGATATTCCAGAAAGTACGAAGCCTATCAGAATGAGCTTGTTCGTCTGGACGCAATGACAGCATATGAAAAAGACTTGCGGAAGCGTGGATTTTCGTTTATCGCGGGAACTGACGAAGCAGGCAGAGGACCTCTCGCTGGGCCTGTGTGCGCGGCGGCGGTAATACTGCCGGAGGACTGCGTTATCTTAGGCTTAAACGACTCGAAAAAGGTAACCGCAAAAAAGAGAGACGAGCTTTTCGACGAGATAAAGGAAAAGGCGGTATCTTACAGCATAGTCATGGAATCTCCTGAAGTTATTGACGAAATCAACATACTTCAGGCCACGTATTCGGCAATGAAAAAAGCTCTGGCTTCCCTTAATCCTGCCGCGGATTATCTTCTGGCGGACGCTCTTACCCTTTTGGGAATATCCATTCCCCAGCAGGGAATCATAAAGGGCGACGCAAAGAGCGTTTCCATCGCGGCGGCAAGCATTCTGGCAAAGGTGACAAGAGACAGGCTCATGACTGAGCTTTCCGAAATATATCCCGAATACGGATTCGAAAAGCACAAGGGATACGGCTCCGCCGAGCATATCGCGGCTCTTAAAAAATACGGACCCTGCCCTATCCACCGCAGAAGCTTCATCAAAAACTTTTTTCCGGAAGGTATAGATGAAAACTTCTGAAAAAGGACGTTTCGGAGAAGACCTGGCGTGCCGGTTTCTCATTAAAAAAGGCTATAATATTATCGAGAGAAACTGGAGAAGCAGATACGGAGAGATTGACATTATAGCCGAAAAGGACGATAATTTAGTATTTGCAGAGGTAAAGCTGAGGAAGAACAAGGATTTCGCACTGCCCAGCGAATATGTAGACAGCCGGAAGATAAGAAAAATATCCATGACAGCGGGAGTTTACCTCAGCGAAAGAGATTTCGGTAACAAAACCATTCGTTTTGACATAATAGAAATAGTGAATTCTTCGCCTCCCCTTATCAGGCACATGGAAAACGCCTTTTACGGGGAAGTGTAAAAGGTTGTGAATAAATGGAAAGAATCAAAAAGGGAGATCTGGAATATCTCATTTTCCCTTCACTGGAGAAAACCGGACTTGTGCGCCACGCTTTTTCCACCCGTCACGGCGGCGTAAGCGAAGGCGTTTATGAGTCCATGAACCTGACTTTAAGAACAGGCGACGACCCGGAAAAGGTCTGTGAAAACTTCAGGATCATAACAGAAGCCCTGGGCACTGACCCGGCGCATCTGGTGCGGGCAAGAGCCAATCACGGAACCACCGTTGTGCGGGCTTTTTGGAAAAATGATTCATGGGAAATCGTTCCCAAGCCGGAAAAATACGATGCCGTAGTAACAAATGAACCAAATCTGTGTATTGGGGCATTCGGTTCGGACTGCGTAATTATTTTTTATCTGGACACAAAATTAAAGGCTATCGGCATATCCCACGGAGGCTGGAGAGGCACCGCAGACGCAATGCCCATGCACGTTATTGAGAAAATGCAGGCTGAATTCGGCTCTGACCCAAAAGATATTATGATCGGCATTTCGCCGTCCATCGGCAGATGCTGTTTTGAGGTGGATACGCCCGTTGCGGATGAATTCAGAGAAAAGCTGGATTACAGCGATAAATATATATTCCCCCATGAGGAAAAGCCGGAAAAGCTGAAAATCGATTTATGGGGAATCAACACCGAGACCCTTCTGCGTTCAGGCGTACTGCCCGAAAACATAGAGCTTGCGGGAATCTGCACCATGTGCCACACGGAGGATTTCTTCTCCCACAGAAAAATGGGCATGAACCGCGGAGGAAACGGCGGATTTATTATGTTAAGGTGACGTTTTTATGAAAAATAACAAACCAAACAAGGTAATAGAAATTGAAAAAGGAAGCATAGCCGAGGAAGTGGGAATCGAAATCGGCGACATCCTTCTGGAGATAAACGGAAAACCAGTCAAGGACATATTCGATTACAGATACCTCATAAACGACGAGTATGTGGAAATGGTTTTCATGGGCGCCGACGGAGAGGAATACTCCGCGGAAATCGAGAAGGATTATGACGAGGACATCGGTCTTGTTTTCGAGGACGGAATAATGGACGAGGCAAGATCCTGCAGCAACAAGTGCATTTTCTGCTTTATTGACCAGCTTCCGCCAAACATGAGAGACACCCTTTATTTCAAGGACGACGATTCAAGGCTCTCATTCCTTCAGGGAAATTATGTCACACTGACAAACATGTCCGACGAGGATCTGGACAGGGTGATTTATTATCACCTTTCGCCCATAAACATTTCCGTTCATACAACGGACGGAGAGCTGAGAAAGAAAATGCTTCATAACCGTTTTGCGGACAAGCTGTTTCCACAGATGGAAAAGCTGGCGGAGGCCGGAATCGAAATGAATCTGCAGATAGTGCTCTGCAAAAACATAAATGACGGAAAGATTCTGGATAAATCCATAACCGACCTTACAAGATTTATTCCCCACGCGAAAAGTCTTTCCATCGTTCCTGCGGGACTTACCAAATACAGAAGCTGTCTTTACCGCATTGAGCAGTTTACACCAGAAGACTGCAGATATATAATAAATCAGGTGGAATCATACCAGAAAAAATTCAAGGAAGAATTCGGAACGGCATTCGTTTTCGCCGCGGACGAGTTTTATATAAAAGGGAATGTGGAAATTCCGCCTTCATCCGCCTACGAGGACTTCCCTCAGATTGAAAACGGCGTGGGAATGTGGGCCCTTATGCGGGATGAGTTTGTGGAGGCTCTGGAAAAGGTCAAAGTAACTCCGCCGCCTATGGAAATTTCCGTGGCAACGGGAGTGGCTTCCATTGAGCTTATGCGGTATCTTATGGGGAAAATCATGGAGAGATTCCCTCAGATAAAAATCAACGTATATCAGATAATAAACGAATTCTTCGGAGAGGAGATCACCGTTTCGGGACTTCTCACCGGAAGAGACATCATAAATCAGCTTAAAGGCAAACCCCTGGGCAAGAGGCTTTTTCTTCCGCCCAACCTTCTCCGCGCAGGAGAGGAAAGCCTTCTGGACGACATGACCCTTACGGACATAAAAGAGGCTCTGGGCGTGGAAATCTGCACAGACACCCATTCAGGGGAAGAGTTTGTCAATTCCATTTTAAAGTGATATATTATAATTGAAAACATTTGCTCTTATGAGCAGTTTAAATACATGGGAGGTAAAATAGATTATGTCTAAACCCATAGCGGCCATCGTGGGCAGACCCAATGTGGGCAAATCCACTCTTTTCAACAAGCTGGCGGGAAGCAGGATCTCCATTGTGGAGGACACGCCCGGCGTTACAAGAGACAGGATTTACGCTGACGCGGAATGGCTGAACCATAAATTTACACTTATTGATACAGGTGGCATGGAGCCCGAAAATCAGGAGGTAATCCCGAGGCTTATTCTTCAGCAGGCTCAGATCGCCATTGAAACGGCAGACGTTATTATTTTCGTCTGCGACATAAAAACGGGAGTTACGGATACGGACGAGCAGGTGGCGAATGTTCTTCGCCGCGCAGGAAAGCCTGTTGTTCTCGCAGTCAACAAAATCGACGATATGCGAAAGGAAAACATGGATATATACGAGTTTTACAGCCTCGGCATAGGCGATCCAATAGGCATTTCAGCCGGACAAATGCTGGGTCTGGGAGATCTGCTGGACGCTGTCGTTGAAAATTTCGACCCTCAGCTTTACGATGAGGAAGAGGACGAGGAGATCAAGGTCGCCGTAATCGGAAAGCCAAACGCGGGAAAATCCTCTCTGGTGAATAAAATCTTAGGGGAAGAAAGACTTATGGTAAGCGACATTCCCGGCACCACCAGAGACGCAATCGACACACGAGTCGAGGCCAACGGAAACAAGTATCTTTTCATTGACACCGCCGGAATCAGAAGAAAAAGCAAAATCAAGGAAAACATAGAGAAATACTCAATTATCCGCGCAGTTTCCGCTGTTGAACGGGCGCAGGTAGTAATTCTTGTTATAGACGCA